>CAZXAF010000181.1:0-3619 GCA_964638905.1 uncultured Dehalococcoidia bacterium | reverse complement strand
CGTCGGCAGTTCCTACAATGAGCCGCTTATCACCTCCGAGTGGGCGGTGGAGATCTTTCGCCCGGCTAAGGAGAAGGGCCTGAAGACGCTGTACGTCTCCAACGGCAACGCCACTCGCGAGGTGCTGGAGTACCTGCGGCCATCGCTGGACTGCTTCAAGGTCGACCTGAAGTCGATGTCCGCCAAGAGCTATCGCGTGCTGGGGGGCAGGCTGGCCAACGTCCTGGAGGGCATCCGCATGGCGGTGGAGATGGGCTTCTGGGTGGAGGTGGTGACCCTGGTGGTGCCCGGCTTCAACGACTCCGATGAGGAGCTGCGGGAGGCCGCCGATTTCCTGGTCTCCGTCTCTCCCGACATCCCGTGGCACGTGACCGCCTTCCACAGGAACTACAAGATGACCGATCCCGATGACACATCGCCGGAGACGCTCCTGCGGGCGGCCGGTATCGGCAAGGAGGCCGGCCTCCGCTACGTGTACGCCGGGAACCTGCCGGGCATGGTGGGCTCCCTGGAGAACACCCACTGCCACAACTGCAACGAGCTTCTGGTCGAGCGGACTGGCTTCCACGTGAGGCAGTATCGCCTGAAGGAGGGCGGCCGCTGTCCCGCCTGCTCCACGGCCATCCCCGGCGTCTGGTGGTAGCAGCGCCGACTTCGGCGAAGGCAAAAGGCCCCTCATGACAGGATTTGAGATGGGTGGTTCTTCCCACCCTCCCACCCAGGGAAGGTTTTTCAATTCTGGGGGACACCCCCAGACCCCCGTCAGAGGGGGCTTGCCCCCTCTGTACTCCCCAAGGCGGCGAATCTGATGCCCCCGCCTTCAGGCGGGTGGTCCAGAACCAACCCGCCGGCGGCGAACCATCTACAGTGCTACCTGAGGCGGGGGCCGATGGGGATGACGTAGGCCCGGCCGGCGTCCTCTCGCGCGTCGCCTGGCCCGTCGGCGGCGCGGGCGGCTGTCAGCACATCGGGCTGGCCGTCGCCGTCCCAGTCGGCCGCCGTGACCCACGTGCCGAACACATCGCCCTGCTGCTCGCCGAAGATGACGGCGCTGTACTCACTCAAGGCGATGTCTACCGTCTGGCTCAGAGACGTGGAGCCAAGCACTACGTACACCTCGCCGCCGTCCTGGCGGCCGTTGTCGGGCCCGTCTCCTGTTTCCGCCGCCAGGATCATGTCCTGAACGCCATCCCCGTCGAGGTCGCTGCTGGTCAGGGATGCGCCCAGTCGGTCGCCGGGGTCGGCGCCCAGGATGGTCACGTCCTGCTCGCCGAGGGCGATGTCGAACGAGCCCGCCAGTGATGGCGAGCCGAAGAGAACATAGGCCTCGCCGGCACCTTCGCGGCTGTTTTCTGGGCCGTCGGCCCTGGGTGCGCCGATCAGGAGGTCGTCGATGCCGTCGCCGTTGACATCGCCGCCGGCGACCGCTGCCCCCAGGTCGTCCTCCGCGTCAGCGCCGGCCACTGTCACGTTGGGGGAGACGGAGGCGAAGTCCAGAACGCCGCCGAGGGAGCGGGAGCCGAAGATGACATGGACCTCGCCGCCGTCCTCACGGGCGTTCTCCGGGCCGTCGGCCCTGAAGGCGGCGACGATGAGATCGTCGATGCCGTCGTCGTTCAGGTCGCCCATCGCCAGGTGGTGGCCAAGCTGATCGTCGGCGTCGGCGGCGATGAGGGCCAGGTCGTACTCGCCCTGGGCCATGTCTCTTTCTCCCGATAGGGAGGGCGTGCCGAAGATCAGATAGGTCTCTCCGCCCTGATAGAGAGCGTTCTCCGGCCCGTCCGCGAGGAAAGAGCCGACCAGCAGGTCGTCGATGCCGTCGCCGTTGGCATCGCCGGTGGCCAGCTCGGCGCCCAGGCGATCCCCTTCTTCGGCGCCGAAAACGGTGAGGGCCTGCTCTCCCTGAGCGATGTCTATCGTCGGGTCCAGCGTGGGCGAGCCGAGGATCACATAGGTTTCGCCAGCGTCGGGCCGCTCGTTGCCCGGGCCGTCGGCGAGGAGAGCGCCCACCAGGATGTCGTCGATGCCGTCGCCGTTGAGGTCGGCGGCGGCCACGGCGAAGCCGAAGGAATCGCCGCTGTCGGCGCCGAATATGGTGACGTCCTGCCGGCCTTCAGCGAGATCGATCTCCGCGTCCTTGTCTGCCGGCCCGAAGATGACGTAGGTTTGGCCGCAATTAAGCCTGCTGCCCTCCGGGCCGTCGGCGTCGAGTGCGCCGACGATGATGTCCTGGTGGCCGTCGCCGTTTACGTCGCCGGCGGCCACGGCGCTCAACCTATCGTCTGCCTGAGCGCCGAGCAGGCTGAGGGCGGGACGTTGGTGAGCCAGGTCGATGGTTAGCGGGCCCTTTGGCTGCTCCTCTTGGCAGGCCACCAGAGCGATGGCCAGAACGGCGATGGCGGTCAGCGCTGCCCAGAAGGGCGGCTTGCTCAGGGCGTGGCTGAGCTTCCTTCGGCCGCAGTCGGCAGGGTCGGGCCTTTCCACAGAGCGTGCTTTATACTTGCCGCGCAGCAGTTCAGGACTTGGCTCCGCTGCCGAACAGGGAGTTGAGAAGGTCGGATACCGGGAAGGGCGGGTACTCCTGTGTCAGCGAGAACAGATAGGCGACCAGCCGCGTCTCCCAGCGGAGGTATCCCAGCACGAACTCGAAGAAGCGGCCTGGGTAGCGCTCGTTGACCAGGGCATCGACGATCGTCCAGGGCATGATGAGGATGAAGGGGATGCCCAGCAGGCCCAGAACGATGCCGTGAGGGATGAGCAATATCGGCCTGAGCAGAGCTTCGAGCCAGGACGGGTTGCCGCTCGGCTTGAACTCAACCTTGACGGAGTTTCCGACGGCCTTGTCGGGTAGCTCGTCGGTGAGGAAGAGGGCATAGGCGTAGATGGCTACCAGCATGCTGGCATAGCGGCTGAACTCGGGGCCGTCCTCCTCGACGTACTTCTCACCGCCCTTCTTGCTCACCCTGAAGGCGATGACGATGGGGGCGACGATGTTCGCCAGAAAGCCGATGATCCCCCCAACGATCCAGAGGATGAACAGGGCGATGGTGTGCATGATGCCCTGGTCTCGGGGGATGCGCTCACGGCGGCTCATGTCCAGCGTGGCGGGATAGTCTGCGGCCACGGCTCCCTCCTTCTTCCTGAGCACAGCTAGGCTGGCCGGACGGATGGTTCTCGTTTCGCAGCTAATGATGGGGCGCAGCCGCCATTTCGTCAAGTGCAAACAGGGGCCGGATGCCGAGGATCATCGACGAGACCGCGTCCCGGCGAGGAACTCGCGCCGCCTACTCGTAGCGGATGGCCTCGGCGATGATGATGCCTGCGGCCTGGCGCGAGGGCAGGATGGTCATCAGGAAGGAGGCGCCGAAGGTGAAGGCGGCGGTGAGGAGAATCTGCCACCAGGGCACGATGAAGCCCATGTCGAAGTTGGCGAACTCGTCGCTATTGAGGACGTTGAAGGAGAGTAGCACCGCCAGGCCGACCCCGGTGGCGATGCCCAGCAGGGCGACGAACGACGATTCCAGGATGAAGGTGAGGGCCACGCTGCCGCGGGTGTAGCCGATGGCCCGCAGCATGCCGATCTGCTGCCGCCGCTCCACCACCGAGCGGAAGGCGATAA
>CAZXAF010000180.1:0-3623 GCA_964638905.1 uncultured Dehalococcoidia bacterium | reverse complement strand
AGGCGCGACGGCGAGAGCACTATGAGCCGCCCAGCGTCAAGGCCAAGAAGAAGAAGGCTGCTAAACTGCGCAAGAGCCGCAAGAACAGCCGTCGTTTTTATTAGTTTGGCTTCTTGTCGATATGGCCCTCAAAGATAGGCTTGCTGAAGATCTGAAGGAAGCCATCCGCGGCCGCGATGAGCGCCGCAAGACGGCTATTCGCATGGTGATGGCGGCCATCAAGAACGCCGAGGTGGCCGAGGGTGCCGAGGGCGCGCCTGTGGATGATGCTGGCGTCCTTAAGGTGATCAGCAAAGAGGTGCGCAGGCACCGCGAGAGCATCGAAGGGTTCCAGAAGGGCGGCCGACAAGACCTAGTCGAGGGGGAAGAGGCAGAGCTTGCCGTCCTCCAATCCTATTTACCCCCTGCCATGTCCCGCGACGAGATCGTGAAGGCAGCCCGCGAAGTCATCGCTCAGGCGGGGGCGCGTGGGCCAGCCGATAAGGGCAAGGTGATGCCCGTCCTCATCGCTCAGCTAGCAGGCCGCGCCGAGGGCCGCGAGATAAACGAAGTGGTCACCGAGCTGCTGGCTGAACTCTCCAGCTCCTAGTCTTCTTCCTCCTGTCGTCCTTTTCGCCTGCGACCTGCGTCTGATATCATGGGAAAGAGGCACCAGGCAGGCGTATCTGTGCTTATAAAGTCGATTGCTGGACGAAGGATCTCCGCCCTGCGGGCGGCCGTGTTTAGCGCCGTCGTAGGGGTGGCCCTTATCTTCATCATCTTTCCTGTCTTTCCCGCTCGCTTCAATGTCGAAGAGGGCGACGTTGCCCCACGGGACATCAGTGCCCACGGCGATGTCATCGTCCGCGAGGGGCAGGTCATCGGTGCCTCGGTTATGGAGCAGCTTCGGGATGCGGGCCTGGTGGACGTGCACCTGGAGGGAGACGAAGTCGCCGCCGTCGTCCTGGCCTCACTGCTGGCCGCTCTGGCCCTGGGGAGCTACCTGTACCTCTTTCAGCCCAAGGAGACCGCCAGCTTACCTCGCCTTCTCCTGCTGACCTTATTGATTGTACTGTGGGTGCTGGCGGCCAAGCTCCTGCTGGCCCAGGCCCTGCCCGATAACGACAGGCTGTTCATCGCCTACCTTCTGCCGGTGGCGGCGGCGCCGATGCTGGTGGCTGCCCTCCTCGATGCTGGCCTGGCGGTAGCCGTGGCGGCCGTCCTTGCCTTTCTGATCACCTTCGCTGGCTTCTATCAGCCGGATGCGCGCAGCGTGCTGGCCGGCAACCCGACGGAAGCGTTCCAGATGGCGTCGGTATTCACCTTCGCTAGCCTGGTAGGCATATACACCGTTCATCGGGCGGAGCGGGTGAATCGCTACCTGGTGGCCGGCGGCGCGGTTGCTCTTGTCTCCTTCGTCGGCCTGCTCATCTTCTGGCTGCTCGACCCTCGGCGCGAGGTGGTAGACCTTGCTTGGGCCCTTATGGCTACCGGTATGGGCGGCTTCCTTTCGGCGGTGATCACTGTGGGCGCCTTCATTGTCCTCGGCCTCATGTTCGGCATCACTACCCGCGTTCAACTCATGGAGCTGGCTCAGCTCGACCATCCCCTCCTGCGCCGACTACAGGCGGAGGCGCCGGGCACCTTCCATCACAGCGTCGTGGTGAGCAACCTGGCCGAGCGGGCGGCTGACCTGGTGGGAGCCGACCCGCTGGTGGTGCGAGTGGGCTGCTACTACCACGATATCGGCAAGATGATGCGACCCAGCTTCTATGTCGAGAACCAGCTCGATGAGCGGAACCCCCACGAGAAGCTGGACCCCTACACCAGCGCCAGGGTCATCTCCGCCCATGTGGCGGCGGGCATGGAGCTGGCCCGCAAGCACAGGCTTCCGGCCCAGGTGCGGGCCTTCATCAGCGAACACCACGGCACGCGTCTGGTGACCTACTTCTATCGGAAGGCCAGCCAGGAGAACCCCAACGTCGATGCCCGCCAGTTTGCCTACGCGGGCCCCAAGCCTCGGAGCAAGGAGACAGCCATCGCCATGCTGGCCGACTCGGTGGAGTCGGTGGTGCGCAGCAGCCGTGATCGCTCGACGGAGCGGATCGACGCCCTGGTGGAGGGGGTGATCCAGGAGCGGCTGGCCGAGCGCCAACTCGAGGAGTGCGACCTGACCCTGCGCGACCTGAAGGTGATCGGCGACTCGTTCAAGGCCACCCTGCGCGGGATCTACCATCGGCGTATCGAATATCCACCGCCGACGGAGGCGGAGCGGCAGGCGCTGGCTGCGCCTATCCTAGAGCAGGTGCCTTCCGCTCCCATGGACGGCAGCTCGCCGCCCATCGAGATCGAGCGGCCGGCCTGACCTCGGGCTGCCGACAGGGACAGTTACCTAGCCAACCGCCTCCTGGCGTACCACGCACCTGCGCCCAGAGCGAGCGCTGCCGCCGCCGCGCCGGCGATGGCAGCGTAGGGCGGAGCGCCGGAGCCTGAGCCCTCCCCGGCGCTGGCGGGCGCGTCCGAGCCGCCGACGGCGAGCTCGACGATGCCGCCGACGGCGGCAGGGGGCGTGGGTGTGGGCGTGGCCTGGACCACCTCCTGTACCCACAAAGACGTCACGTCATCGCAGAAAGGGGCATAACAGGGAGGGGTAGTGACCGTCGTCTGAACAATGTAGAAGCCGGCAGGAAGTTGGCCGATCTCCTCCGTAATGCTGAACGGACCCGGTATCACCACCTGGACACAGGCCATCCCCGGCGGAGTCATGTCGACCGCCTCGATCGTGATGTAGACGACATTGCCAGAGACGGTGTGCGACCAATTGAGGTCCCAGCACGGAGTGGGCAGCCACCCCTCTACTGCAACGGTTATTTTGATGTAGTCGCTTTCGGTCGGAGCAGGTGGATCAACGGTAACGCTGATGCCGCCGCCTGGGTAGGGGTTTGGGCCTGCGATCACGGAGGGTACACCCAGGGCGATCACCGAACCGGCCACAACCAGGGCCAGACAACCGACGAACAGTCCGACCATGAGGGCAAGCCGAGACATGTCATTACGCATGGGGATCACCTCCAGAACCTACGGGGGAAAACCGCACCTGGCCCGACAGGAGCACCGAAAAGGACACGAGAAAGACTCTCGACATCGCCGCACCCCCACGAAACGAATAGCGGCCGCCGGGCGTTCGCCACAGCGACCGCTATTTACTTGCCGTTGCCGCGGGCGCTGGGCGCCCACGCATCTGGCTGCCTCCCGCTCACACGATCAGTGCGAGCACAACCAGTTTACGCCTTACAATTGTTTTGTCAATACCTTCGCGATAGGGAATTCAATGGCTTTTCAGCGCCCCTGCGGACATTCCCGTTCGCCCGACTGGCACGCCTCGGCAAACTAGACAGGGCGTGCCAGCAAGGCCGCATTCGGGTATAATCGGCGGCAGAGATGCGTTTCGCGGTTATCGTCTTCCCGGGCACCTGGAGCGACAGCGACTGCTTCTACGTGCTCAACGACATCCTGGGCCAGCCCACGGACTACGTGTGGCATCGCCAGGCCGATCTCTCCTCCTACGACTGCATCATCCTGCCCGGCGGCTTCTCCTACGGCGATTACCTGCGGGCGGGGGCCATCGCCCGCTTCTCGCCGGT
>CAZXAF010000179.1:0-3632 GCA_964638905.1 uncultured Dehalococcoidia bacterium | reverse complement strand
AGTCAAACCCCAGATCAGTAGATATTGGCAGATGGAGAGTAGTGGAACCATTAGCGCAGATCCAGTCACTCAAGGATAGGATGCTACCACCACTGGCATCCAGGAAGTTCACCCTAACCCAGGTTTCGCTAAGAGAGCTTAGGTTATGAACGTTCACTGTAGAATCCCAGCCGCTGATCTCCCGGAAAATCATGGGGCCATATAGCTTTAAGCCGCTCAGTCCATGATCGTAGGGCTCAGCCCTGGCGGTCATGAGCACGCCCCGATCCACGCGGACACAAGGTTCGTCGAAGCTCGTCTCGTCAACGATGATGCCCAAAGGCACCTCGGCCCGGATATGAGCTGATCCCAGCCAGAAACATGGAAGCTTATCTGGCACCGTTGGTACCTTCACCTGCACGGCCTCACCTGGCGCCAACTGCTCGATGTGCTGGGTGTGGACGATGCCACTGATTCCCATCCCCCAGTCCATGTAGTCTATCCATACCGAGGTACATTCCTGGCCTGAGTTCTGAATCGTCAACTGCGTATCCAGGCCGTTGTAACCCTTCATAACGTAGGGCGCAAAGTACAGATACAGCGGGCCGGTTCCCTCCATCTGTCTGGAGACGCCGGTATAGGCACTGGACACTGTCGTGCCATAATCATTGGGTCCTGAGCGACTGACTACCGCAATCAAAGGCTCGCCCCTCCAAATTGCTTCCCAAAGTGCCTCCCAAGCCAGCCAACTTTCGGTTCCATTCAGAGCTTTGGCAGAAGCATCCCACGCAGCAGTGAACTCCTCAGGCGCCACGCTGTAAACTATGCCCGATTCCATGTCTTCTGGAAGTTCGACATCCCAAATCATAGCAGCACCGGGGCCGATTTCTCCAGAAGACACACGATGTCTAGGACCAGGTGCTGAGCAAAGTCCAGAGTATTCCCCCCAGCCAAACAGAATAAGCCGAGTTGGCACTTCTCCCACATTCTGTACATGAATCTGCGTTTTCCATTGCCCGGTCCAGAATTCATCCCCGCTATCTATGGCTGGCACATAGATTCTGTGATTACTCAAAGATTGAGCACCATAGAAGCTTGACGGCATCGGTGGCACGACCTCTGCCGCTGTTGGCGACAACGTTAGGAGTACCATTGCTGCCATTAGTACACTCGTTATTCTGATAGCGTTTTTCATCTCTAACCCCCGGTATAATCACGAGAGCAACCTATGGTATACTGTTGCTATCACATGCAAGGAGGTGCTCTCGTGTCGTCTCAAAGCATATCGCCAGAAGAACGTTTGCATCACCTGGAAGGCCACTACGCCAACCGCGTCATTGCCTTCCGCCAACGGTTGGCCCAACTAGACCTTACTCGAGTCCTGATCATCCTCCTGGACATCGGCAAGAATGTCCACTGGGCTACCGCCTCAACCGCATCGGGTCTGGAACTAGTCAAGCCTCACCGCCTCCCCACCACCCAGACCGGTCTCAGCCAATTCATCCAGATGACCGATGCTCTCATCGCCGAGCACAACCCTTCGCTGGTCCTCCTCGGTCACGAACCAAGCGGCGTCTACCACGAACCCTGGGGCCGTGCCCTCCTGGACTACTACGCTCCCAACCTCGCTAGCCAGGCCACTCCTCCCATGGAGTACACCTTCTTCAACCCTTATCAGGTCAAGCTCGCCCGCCAGCAGACTCACCTCCGCCATCGCAAGACCGACCCCCGCGACTTGGCCGCTATGCTCGACCTCACCCTCCGCGGCCTCGGCCAACCTGCTTTCCTCCCCACTGGCAACGAACTCCTCATCCGCCAGGAGATCGGCTTCATCCGCGCCCAATCCCGTCTCCTCGGCCACCTCGAACGCCAACTTCGCCAACAGCTTGACCGCCTCTGGCCAGGCGCTGTGGTCAACGTCCAACAGTTCCGCAAGGCTCACCCTGGTCTGCCGCTCCCTACCTCCATCATCCAGACCCGCCCCCTCCAGCGGAATCGCCTGCGGGTCCTATTGACCCACTGCCCAAACCCTTACGCTCTCCATGCCATGAGCGATGAGGAACTCTTCGCCCTATACCGCCAACATGTCGGCCGCTGCGGCCCTGCTACCATCCACATCCTCCGCTCCTGGGTCAACAACGCTGTCCTCCTGCCCCCTGATGTCGCCGCTCCCCTGGCAGAGCAGCTCCATCGCCTCTTCCAACAGTACATCGCCGCTGAAACCCTCGTCGAAGATGGCCGAGGTCGCCTCGTCCCCCTCATCCCACTAACCCCTGCCCGTCACCTCCCGGCCCTCCCTGGCCTCGGTGTCATGGACGCCGCCGCCTACTTCGCAGGCGTTGGCTCCATTGACCGCTTCCACCGCGCCGCTCAGGTCTGGGCCTTCGCAGGCTACGACCCCATCTCCGACGGCTCCGGCGACCGCCCCGAACGGGTCGGCCACCTCTCCAAACACGGCGACCCGCCCTTCCGTGATGCCCTCTTCCAGATGGGCTACCGCATGGCTCAGAACTACGCCCCCGTCTCCCTCACCTTCCTCGATGCCTTCGACCGTGGCAAATGCGAAGTCGAGGCCACCATCCACGCCGCCCATCGCGTCAACCGTATCTGCTTCCACCTCATCAAGAACGACGAACCTTTCGAGGACCGCTCCACTCCTCAACTGGAAGCAGAGAGAACTCGCCGCTGGCGCGAGTTCAAGGCCGAAAAAAAGCGCCGCGGCAGCCGACGTAAACGCGGCAAACGCCGCTCCCGTCGCCGCTGACCTCCAGCAGCGATGACTACCAACAAACACGGTCACCCGACCCGGCTCGCGACGCCCCCAGGACGCTCCCGCCTTGGGCAAGGGCGACGTCGTCAGTTCCCCGTGGCGCCTTGACGTCGTGTTCATAGCCTGATCGAGGCCCACCCCATCCCGCGCCTTGCGTGGGCTTGTCCCCCCAGGGACACCAACCGCTGCCCGTTGTACGCCGCAGTAGATGTTGGCGCTCGACGCCGTATCTCACATCTCCGTGGTTGGCGGGGCAGCAACGGTGGGGGCCCATCGCTGGTCGTAGCATCCATCGGATCGTGCCGCCACCGGGCCGGGTGTAACCGTCATGCCGTTATGTTAACCGAAGCCACTTCCGCTCTCGGCTATTGCCCCCTGCCTTTCAACCGCCGACTTGACAAGTTTAGAAGATGCTCAGAACATCATCACGACCACCAGCAGCACGGCCGCCAATGCGCCGAACAGGGGCCATAGTGGTACCTGGCTAGAGCGCGGCGCGGGCTTCTGAACAATCCCACGCTCCCTTGACCCCACCGCCTGTCCCAGCGACTTAGCGAAAGCCCCCGCACTCTGATACCGCTTGCCCGGTTCCTTAGCCAGGGCCTTATGTATCACCCCTCCAACCGCCGATGCGATCTTCGGGTTCACCTGCGGCAAAGGTGGCGGCTCCTCGTAGACATGGGCGTGCAATACGTGGGGAGTGTCACCCTCGAAAGGTGGCCGCCCGCCCAGCATCTCGTAGGCCACCACTCCCAGGGCGTATACATCCGTGGCCGGCCCCACTGGTTGTCCCCTCACCTGCTCGGGTGACATGTAGGCCGGCGTCCCAATCATCACCCCCGACTGGGTCAGCCGCGTCCCTTCCAGGCTCCGCGCTATCCCG
>CAZXAF010000178.1:0-3655 GCA_964638905.1 uncultured Dehalococcoidia bacterium | reverse complement strand
CGGGAGAAGCTGCAGGAGCGCCTGGCCAAGCTGGCCGGCGGCGTGGCGGTGGTGAAGGTGGGCGCGCCCACTGAGGTGGAGTTGAAGGAGAAGAAGCTGCGGGTGGAGGATGCCCTTTCGGCCACGCGAGCGGCTGTGGAGGAGGGCATCGTGCCCGGCGGCGGCGTCTCCCTTCTGCGGGCGGTGTCCGCCCTGGACAAGCTGGAGAAGAAGCTGAGCGGCGATGAGCTGACCGGCCTGCGCATCCTCCGGCGGGCGGTGGAGGAGCCGCTGCGGATCATCGCCGAGAACGCCGGCCAGGAGGGCTCGGTGGTGGTGGACACTGTGCGCAGGAGCAAGGACCCCGAGTTCGGCTACGACGCGGCGAAGGGCGAGTTCTGCAACCTGTTCGAGCGGGGGATCATCGACCCGGTGAAGGTGACCCGCAGCGGCCTGGAGAACGCGTCCTCCATCGCCTCCCTGCTGCTCACCACCGAGTCGCTGGTGGCGGAGATACCGGAGCCGCCGGGGGCTGCGCCGCAGATGCCGCCGCACATGGAGTACTAGAGCCTAGCAGGCCTTCGGGTCTGCGGCTACGAGCGGAAACTGGGGGCCGTCCCCCGACAAGTCGGGGGGCGGCCTCGCTGTTTGGGGGACTAGGGGACACCCTTCGACAAGCTCAGGGCAGGCCCCTAGAACCCCGGCAGGGGGCGCTGCCCCCTGCACCCGCAGCGAGCGGGACTGTGGACCTGATTTGCGGACATTGCCGTTTGTCTGAGTTCGACTAGCCGGAGCCTCCGCGCTTCCGAGCCCGCGCTGGTTTCTCTTCTTTCCAAACCTCGGAAGCGTCTATGCTTAGCGGTCCTGGTTCCTCCACTCTTTGGACTCCGACCTCCGTCAGCACCGCGATCCCCGCCGGCCCAACAGCGCCACCAGGTTGATCGCCGGGGGGAGCAACATTGGCAGCGCCGAAGCTGAACCTAGTCCAGATCATCCAAAGACCGCTTCGAATCCCCTGGTCCCGAAGCATGAGAGCGGTCAGTTCCTTGAGATCATAATTTATTCGGCTGACTTCAGGCATCTAGCTTGACCTCCTTTGCGCTTCCAGCGGCATTGGCGACTGCCTGCCGAAACCTGCGTTCGACGATTGCTAACATGACATCGTCGGGACTAGTCGCGGCACTGCTTGCCTCGCTGGGCGTCATCCTGCCCTCTATGAAATCCGAGAGAGTTGGTGCATATCTCTCGGCCGGAGCGAACCGAAACCAGAATCCTCCCCCCGAAAAGCCACCCGGGATTCGTTCGGTCACCTTCGCCGCTATTCTGTCGGCCAAGTCCTCCGCCAGCGTCTGCCCAGCTACCTGTGCCGCAATGGCTCCGACGATCCACTGGTTCAGGCTGACTCCTTCCTGCATGGCCCGTAGAGCGGCGGCGCGGTGCAATTCGGTTGACATGCGCAAAGGAAAGTGGCCGCTGTATTCTTTGTCGCCTACGGGCTCAGGGATAGGACGATTGTCCTCCAGTGACGTCTCGATCCACCCAGCCATGGCATCCTCTAGATTGTGGTATGCCTCTTCCAGCGTATCGCCCTCAGTGATGCAGCCAGGCAGTTCCAGAACCTCGGCCAGATAACCCCCTTCTTCGGCGTTGGGGATTATCATGCGCACGTAGGGCGCACTTAAGTAGCGGGCCAGTTCGCCTGCTGGGCTCCTCGGCCTGACCTCTCCCTTCCTTGTCATGACTCTCCCTCTCCTTCCTCCACGAGCGATGCCTCTATCACGTTCAGCAGGCGCAGGGCCGTCTTCCGCTTGAGACGGCGTTGCGGGACCGGTAGGTTAGCCCAGAAACCTTCCTTCTTGTAGATGGCATGGTCTCCCTTCATACGGCTGAAGACCCATCCAGCTTGCGTCGCAAGCTTCTCGATGTCTCGCGGCTGCGGGTTGCCCACACGACGCAGAGCTTGAAGTTCATCCCACAAATCCAGGGCCGGCATAAGAATATGATATCGCGGGCGATATCATCTGTCAACCCCTCTGAGGCAAGATCGCCAGAGAATATACACTAGTTGTGAAACGAGTGTGTGGGCAACCCCCCACACAAGCCCTGGTGACTAGTGCCCTCCACGGGCTATAATCACCCAGGGGACGGCAGCTCCCCGCAGCAAACTTCATCGGAGGCTGAAAAGTGAAGTACACCCGCGACCAGAAGGTCAACCTGCATGGGCCGATGACACTCCAGGGCCCGGGCGGGCAACTCTCTATGGAGGCCGAGGACTCGGTCCCGGGGAGGATCGTCATCGCCTATCCCAACGGCACATACGATGTCCAGACGGCTCAGCCGTTGGTGGGCATCAACTACTTCCCCCGAATACGGGAGGACCGGCTGAGCCCCGCGCAGTAGTCACCGGCGCCCAAAGGAAGACAGTCCGAGGAGGGTATCCCCATGAAGCGCCTGATCGCTGTTCTGATCGCACTGGCCTGCGCGGCCGCTCTGCTCGGCGGCTGCGGCGACGGCGAGGAGGAGCCCACTGCGGCGGCCTCACCAACCGCCAGCGAGGAAGCATCGCCAACCCCGCCGGCTGCCAGCCCCACCCTGTCGGCAGAGGAACGCGCCGGGCTGGAACCGCTGCTCAAATCGATGGCCCTCAACCCCCAGGACATGCCTGCGGGGTTCACCCTCGACCAGGAGAGCTTCAACACGAACGAGGAGGCGGCGGCGGACTACCCGGACGGCGAGGAGCAGGGGCTGGCCGACTACGCTCGCTGGGGTCGGCTGCTGGGGTACAACGCGACCTACTCGACGGACCCCTCACTCCCCACCCTGGTGACCGGCGGGACCATCGGGATCCAGGTCCGCATCGCCCTGTATGCGGACTCGGAGGGCGCAAGCGCAGCGATGGCGGCGGCCAAGGAGCGCCTGGCTGACACCGAACGGAGGGCAGGGCTTGTCGCGCAGTTCGAGGAGGAGAACCCCCAGTTCGAGGACGTGGCGCTTGAGCCGATGTCGTTCGTGCAGGTGGGCGACGACACAAGTGGCTACCAACTGACCGGGACGGTGGTCGATCCAGAGCTGGGGGTAGTGGCCGACACGGCGTACCAAGTCTTCAGCATAAGGAGAGGAAGAGCGCTGGGAGCGGTGATGGTGGGGGCTATCCACGAGCCATCGCCGATCGAGGAGCTGGAGGCTATGGCCCAGAAGCTCGACCAGCGGATGGCAGAAGCGCTCGAATAGCTGCTCGGCCAGCCGGAGGCGACATGCGAAGCCGGCTGCCGGCCACGGCCGTCGAGAGGTTAGTGGTGGGGATGGTGGGAAGGGTGTCGCAGTCCGCTCAGTAAGAGGGGACGGGCGGCTTCACCAGGCGGGTGCGGTAGACGCGGATGTTGCTCAGCGGCACGCCCTGCTCCAGAAGCTTCCTTATGTATCGCCTGGCCTCAGAGGCCTCCGGCCACGTGGTTCTGGTGATGTCCTCCGGGCCGTGGCTGACCACGATGACAAATGCCGAGTGCTGATGATAGCTGTACATGATGTCCCCCGCGCTACCTCAGCTTCAACATAGCATGGGCAGCGTGCAGCCTTCAGTAAACGTCGGGGGACGTAAGGTATAGATTCGGTGGGAGCTGCGGCTTTCGATCCGCGGGGGTGTTCTCCGGCCGGCTACAGCTTGAGGAGGGGGGCG
>CAZXAF010000177.1:0-3666 GCA_964638905.1 uncultured Dehalococcoidia bacterium | reverse complement strand
GTTTGACCCCGCGGTGGTAAAGGCATTTCTAGCATTGGTGAAGGAACCGCGCGCTCAGTCGCCAGCACCCGCACAAGCAGCGAGCGAAGACAGGCGGCTAGCGACTGCGACGGCAGCGAAACAGGAAGAGTGATAACGACGTAGCAGCCAGAGCTGAGTAGATTATCTCGTCGCTCATAAACTCCCACCTGCCCTTGCCATCCTCCACCCCAGCCTCCAGCAGCATCATGGACCCAGTCAGCAAGCTCGCCATTCCTCTTCTCATCGCGCCCCCTCCATGTAGTCAGTTGTCATCCAAGGGCGCATTCTGCTCGTGGGCACGCGGCTTGGCAGGACAGGAGGCTACGGCTCCTCCGATACCGGCCCCTCCGGCGTCTGCAATGGGCCAAAGTACTCCCACCTGCCCTTGCCGTCCTCCACGACAGCCACCACCGTCCTGTAAGCGTCGCCTAGCCCTACGTTGTCAGTCTCGGAATAGGTGACGGTTACTCCGTCCAAGAACAGATCGCTGTGCCAGTCCTTGACAGAGTGGACGGCATCCATCAGGCCCTGGCGGGTCAGATTGTCGCAGGCCCTGCTCAGGATCTCCACTGCCAGTTCTGCTATCGACTGACCATAGACGGTGAAGTTCGCAGGGTTGGGCCCGTCATACTCCTGCATGATCCGATAGTGTTCGGCTATGGCCGGGTCGTCCGTCCAGTCCGCCAGCTTGAGAGCAGAGACACTATAAGCGCCTTCCATAAGCTCCGGCGAGACGAACTGGAACATCGTGGCGTCAGTGTTGACGTAGCTCAAGACCCACTGGGGGCTCCAGCCCATGCGGTGGGCCTCCTTGAGGGCCTGGGCAGTGAAGCCGGGGGTGGTGAAGAGGATGACCAAGTTCGCGCCAGCGTTCTTCATCGCCGCGACCTGGGGACGAACGGAGACAGCAGTGGTCTCGCAGCTCTGCTCGGACACCAGATCGTTCTTCTCGGGGTCAAGGCCCTCCTTCAGCCCGGCCACTCCGTCCAGCCCAAACGCGCTGTTCTCGTAAAGGACGGCCACCTTCTCGCCGACCAGGTTCTGAGAAATGTACGCACCCCAACCATGACCCTCACCCCAGTAGCTGGAGAGCATCTTCGCCGTCCAAGGGTACTCCTCAGGGTCAGGAGCGATCTCTGACGCACCCACCGAAACCAGGATGTCGGGAATCCCCTCCTCGTTCAGGTACTCCCACACGCCACTATGGGGATGATCGCCCAAGGAGCCCACCATGGCGAACACCTTGTCCCGCTCCACCAGCTTTCTGGTCACCTCCAGCGCCTGGGCCGGGTCGTGCCCGTCATCCTCAACCTTGAACACAATCTCCCGCCCGCAGACGCCCCCCTGCGTCTCATTGATGTATCTGTAGTAAGCCTGTTGGGCCCCGGGGATCATGGAGTAAACCGCTCCGTAGGCCCCAGCCAGAGGCGAGTGGGCACCAATGACTATCTGGGTGTCGGTGATGCCCGGCACCTCCCCCACATCGGCGGGAGTGGGGGTCTCGGCAGCGGCAGGCGTGATGGCGGGAGTAGGCCCCTCCTCTTCCCCTCCTCCGCAGGCCACTGCCAGCATCGCCAGGCACATAACAGCGATGAGAGCCATGCCCACCCTTGCCGTCTTCATTGCGTTACCTCCATGAGTCGCCTGCCGTCGACGGCAGAATCCTAGTCGAAGTTGCGAGGGGGTGCAAGGATATAGATTCGCGCCGTTGGCCGCGATCTGCCCCCAAGAATCAGACCGCCGCTCCTTTCCGAGCGGCGGCCCCCAGATACGCTTCTCTGAAAGTCGCGGGCTACAGAAGTGGTGGGCGATAGAGGACTCGAACCTCTGACCTTCTCTGTGTAAGAGAGACGCTCTTCCAGCTGAGCTAATCGCCCCGTAGAAATCTTAATCCTGGCCAAGTCAGGCGGTCAAGCCAAAGGGCCCCATCGCCTGCGACCGGTTTGCCGTTGGTGGGCCAGCTACGTTCTCGACCGGCGATGGCGGATAATGTATCGTGTGACATCGTGGACGGCACGTGGCCACCAGGGTCGTCCCTGACCAGCGAACCGAAGGAGCAGCCATGGACAAGCTGAGCGAATTGCGCCCCATCCTCCACCCGCGGGCGCTGGCGGTGGTAGGCGTGTCGAGGGACGAGATGAAGTTCGGCAGCCGCTTCCTGCAGGCCCTGCTGGACTTCGGCTTCAAGGGGAAAATCTACCCTGTCCATCCAACAGCGACGGAGGTCCTCGGACTGAAGACGTACCCCAGTGTCCGCGATGTCCCCGAGCCTGTCGACCTGGCGGCCATCATGGTCCCCGCATCCCTTGTCCCAGCGGTGCTCGAGGACTGCCTCGCCAGGGGTGTAAAGGGTGCTGAGGTCTTCACGTCAGGATTCGCCGAGACCGATGACGAGCGAGCGAAGGCTCTCGAGCGTGAACTTACCCTGATCGCACGACGAGGCATCCGGATCGTCGGCCCTAACTGCTTCGGTATCTATTGCCCTGGGGGCGGCCTCACCCTCCTGCCAGGCGGCGATTTCCCCAGGGAGAGCGGCCCCGTGGCCTTCATCTCCCAGAGTGGCGGCCACGCCGTCGAGTTCGCTCGGGAGGCCAGGGGGCGAGGCATCCGCTTCAGCACGGTCATAAGCTACGGCAATGGCTGCGACCTCAACGAGACCGATTTCCTTGAATACGCGGCCGAGGATGACCAGACCAAGATCGTGACCATGTACATCGAAGGCCCTCGCGATGGAAGGCGATTCGCCCGGCTCGTCAGAGACCTGGCCCCGCGCAAGCCGGTCATTATCTGGAAGGCGGGCCTCACCAAGACAGGGGGAAGAGCCGTACGCTCTCACACCGGGTCCCTGGGAGGAGAGGAGGCCATCTGGGGCGCTCTGTTCAAGCAGACCGCCGCCGTTTCCGTCCGCAACCTGGAGGAGATGGCAGATACTGTCCTCGCCTTTCTCCATCTGTCTGCTTTCCCAGGCCAGCGGGTGGGAGTGGTTGGCGGAGGAGGCGGCATCAGCGTCGCCGCCGCCGACGTCTGCGATCGTGTGGGGCTGACCGTCCCCCCGTTTGACAACGATACTCAACAGAAGCTCCGGCAAATCCTCCCCGCCGCGGGCACCAGCCTCAGGAACCCTATGGATATTGGAGTGCCGCTGGTGCCGGCCCCAGTCTTCGAGCGCGTCCTAGAGAGCGTCGCCGCCGCCGATTGCATCGACGCGATCATCGCCACCCAGGGGATGTTCCACGTGCTCCAGGGGTCGTTCTTGCCCCCAGGTAGCGACCGAGACCGCTTCCTCCGCGGTCTCGTCGAGACGCCGGCGAAGGTGAGGGACAGATTCGGGAAGCCCATAGTGATCGTCCTGCCGGTGGGCGGCGACGAAGTGGAGACGATCGAGGCGGAGAGGGAGCGGAGGGCGATAAGGGATCAGTACTTCCGTATGGGGATCCCTACGTACCCTACGCTGGAGCGGGCAGCGAAGGCTGTGGCCAACGTGGCCGCCTACTACGCGAAGGCGGCTCAGGCGAACGGCAGGTAGAAACCGTCCCGACGGAGGGCACGGCCTCCTTCGACTCTGTATTAGTCCTTCCTGCTGCGCTCCTGCTCGATGAGGTCACGGCGGAGGATCTTGCCGGAGGCCGTCTTGGGGATCTCCGG
>CAZXAF010000176.1:0-3708 GCA_964638905.1 uncultured Dehalococcoidia bacterium | reverse complement strand
TGCCCATGAGGGCACGGTTGCGCAGGACGACTTCCAACACATCGTACTCCTTGGGGCGGTCTATGAGGATCTGGAACAGATTAGGGCGCAGGATAGCGTTTTCCAAGGCGGCGGAGGTGGACAGCGGAACAGCAACGCCCCGTATGCCTGCCGTGATGAAGTCCTTTCGGTTGTTTGGATCGCTTACTCGGGCGGCCAGTTGAGAGATGCCGAACCTTTGTTTGGCCAATTTGCAGACCCTGAGGTTGTACGCATCGTCAGCGGTGACGGCCACCAGCGCCGAGGCGGAGTCGGCACCGGCCTTACGGAGGACGGAAAGCGTATCGCCGCGACCCTGGACGACAGATAGGCCGTCGCGACGGGCCTCTTCAACCGCCTCATCATCGGGCTCGACGAGGACGATATAAGAGCCGTGGGCGGAGAGACGAGAAGCAAGTGAGCGGCCGGTCTCCCCGGCACCAACAATGATAACGGCCCCCACCTTTTGAGCCGGCATCTGCATGAGATGAGAGAAGACCATAGGGGACAGAGACGAAGTGACGGCGGCGACGATGATGATGGCCGAGTTGACGCCCGGGGTGATGATGCCCAACTCCTGGCCGATGAGGGAGGCTGCGATGATCAGGCTGAGACGGGAGCTGAGGAGGAAACCGCCCGCCAGCGTTTCTTGCCACGAAAAGCGAGTCCGCAAGACAAGGGAGGGCACGACCTTGGATGCGTAGCCTATAGCCAGGAAGATGGGGAGGAGACTCAGGTCATCGGCGGAACCGGATAGGGCACCCAAATCCAGGTCCACGCCCACGTTGATGAAGAAGATAGGGATGAAGAAACCATAGCCGATAGCATCGAGCTTCATGCGCAGAGACGTGCCTTCCTCAGGGGATAGAAGGGACACTATGACGCCAGCTACGAAGGAGCCAAGGATAAGCTCGGAGCCTATGGTCTCAGCGAGGACAACGAAGGCCAGCATCAGCGCGAGGGCACCGCGCACTTGGACCTGAGCCGTGGCGTGGGCCAGTTCTTCCACGGTTCGGGACACCACGCGATAGCGACCGAGGGCAGCTCCCAGGCGATACACCAAGAGGAAAGCGACCGGAAGGGCGAGGATGAGAGCCAACTCCACATTGGGGCCTTCCCGTTTGACGACGGCAAAGGCGCTGATGAAGATCAGGGTGACGAAGTCGGCGAGGAAGGCGGCTACAAGAAGGGCCTGGCCGTACGGTTTGGCAGCGAGGCCTCTCTCCTTCAGAGTGGGCACGACTACTCCAACAGATGTGGTGGAGAGGATTAGAGTGGTGAGCCACAGGTCTGGCGCGAGACCGCTCACTTCGAGCATGGCCACGCCGAAGAAGGCGATAGCCAGGGTGCCCCCCAGGATTACGACGCCTGAGCCAAGAGGGGAACCGAGCATAGCCTTGGGGCCGCGCTGCGACGCGTCGCCTGGCGCAGCCAGGAGATGCGGGTCGAGCTCCAGGCCTGAGAGGAACATCAGGTAGGCGAAGCCAAATTGAGCCAGGAACTCCAACACCGGCGTCGGGTCGATGAGGTCCAGACCACTGGTGCCGATAATCGTGCCCGCGATGATTTCTCCAACAAGTGCGGGCAGAAGCCGGCCTGGAGTGCGGACGGCGATAATGGGGACAAGAACTGCGAGGCCCGATATGAGTAGTAGTTGATAGAAGGATTGCTCTTCCATTTCTAGGCGGTTTCCGGGCTGTTTCCTATGACTAGACCATCCGCGGCGTTAACACCACATCTCTGCCAATCACCCCGCTATAATTGATTATCGACGTTGGTAAGCGCAAGCGTACAGCGATCGGGAGGTGAAACATGCCGTTCAAGACATACTATCTGACCCCGGAGGGCATCCTGCGGCGCGAGCTTAATGAACAGCAAGTTCGAGCGGCATTCGAATCCAAGAAGGGCTTGCTTTGGGTCGATGTGGAGGGCACTACAGAAGGAGACATCGACTTCTTGGCGCGGGCGTTCGGCTTCCACCATCTCGCACTCGAGGACTGCCTGAGTACGCAGATCCACGCCCCGAAGATCGACGATTTTGGCGACCATCTCTTCATCATAGTCCACGGTATCGACTACACGTCGGTGTCTAAAGTCGTGGAGACCACGGAGCTTTTCGTCTTCCTGGGCCCTCACTTTGTGGTGAGCGGCCACCATGTCCCCCTCCACAGCGTTCAGTCCATCGTCGAGCTTGCGGAAGAGGACGGCCGCGTAATGAGCCGTGGACCAGATTTCCTGGCGCACGCTCTGATCGACGCGCTGGTAGACAACGTCTTACCAACCGTCGACAGGATGAGCGACATTACGGACGACATTGAGGAGGAGGCGATTCGGGGCCCCCGGCAGTCAACTCTGGAGGCTGTCCTACAGTTGAAGCGCTCGACTATGCAAATACACCGGGTGATGGCTCCCCAACGGGAGATCATGAATCGCCTGAGCGGCGGCAGGCTGTCGGTAGTAACGGAGGAGGCGCAGATATTCTATCGGGACATCTACGACCACATAGTGCGCATCGAAGACCTGAACCAAACCCTGCGGGAAAGAGCCGACAGTGCTCTCACCACCTACCTGTCGTCTGTCTCGATCCAGCAGAACGAGACGATGAAAGTCCTGTCCATGGTGGCCTCCATTTTCCTGCCCCTTACCCTGCTGGCCGGCATCTACGGCATGAACTTTGAGAACATGCCGGAGCTGGGATGGTCCTGGAGCTATTTCGCCGTGCTGGGGTTCATGGGAACCGCTGCGGCAGCAGCCCTCTCCTGGTTCTGGGCTCGAAGGTGGATCACCTGGGGTCGCCGACAGGTTAGTCGGATCAGGCCCCTTGCCGTAGAGTCGGCGAAGCTCATTGGCTACCTTGGCCATCTGGGACGGCGGCCGGGCCTCGAGTGACATGGCGGGCGTCCATTTGGTCCTTTGAGTAGCTCTCCTTTTCAGCATCAGTGCCACGCCAACTGGCGCTCTTGTAGACTAGTGTTCACATATGAGTTAACCTATCAGTCTAAAAATTGTTTTAATTAACAGGTAGCGCTTCGATTGATATCTGTTATAATTAGAAAGCATGGACTGATCGATTCACATGATAGGAGCTTTTATCGAAGTAACATGAGGGGATATGAACTGCTCTTATCCATTATCTGCGCTCTTCTCGCCGGCCGGCGCGGAGCGTTGTTAGAGTCGCCTGAGAGGCCGTTTAGAAGGGCCACAGAAGGGAGAAAGCCTGCGGTATGGCGATCATGAATGAGGTAGAGAAACTGCTCGAGAAGGCGAAGCAACCGGGAAAGGAGGCCATGAAGCTTCATCCCTTCTATAGGGGGAAGATGCAGACCCTCCCCAGGTGTTGTGTTCGCGATTTCAATGACTTTGCCATCTGGTATACACCGGGGGTGGCTGAACCCTGCTTAGATATTCGTGATCATCCCGATAGAGTCTATGATCATACCAACAAGTCTAACCTTGTAGCGGTGGTTTCCGACGGAACAAGGGTGTTGGGCCTTGGTGACATTGGCCCTGAAGCAGCACTACCGGTGATGGAGGGCAAGGCTCTGCTTTACAGGTACCTAGGCGGTGTGGATGCCTTCCCTATCTGCCTAGATACGAAAGACCCCGACAAGATCATCGAGACGGTCCTCCTGCTCCAGCCCAGCTTCGGTGGAGTCAACTTGGAGGACATCTCTCAGCCGAAGTGCTTCA
>CAZXAF010000175.1:0-3753 GCA_964638905.1 uncultured Dehalococcoidia bacterium | reverse complement strand
ACGGCGGTGGGATGTACAACCACCCTAGGAGCAACCCGACGCTGACGAACTGCACTTTCAGCGACAACTCCGCCACCAACGACGGCGGCGGGATGTACAACTGGAAAAGTGACCCGATGTTGAGCAACGTTACTTTCAGCGGCAACTCCGCCGACCAAGGGGGCGGGATGTACAACGACGTTGACGCCAATCCGACGCTGAGGAATACGATCGTGGCGAACAGCATCGCTGGCGGTGATTGCTCAGGCGACGGCGCTATCACTTCCGAGGGATACAATCTGGACAGCGATGGCACCTGCGGCTTCACCGGCGAGGGCGACCTCTCCAACACCGACCCCTTGCTCGGCCCGCTGCAGGACAACGGCGGCCCCACCCTCACCCACGCACTCCTGGCCGGCAGCCCGGCCATTGACGGCGGCAATCCGGCTGGATGTACCGACCCTTTGGGGAATCCCTTGACCACCGACCAGCGCGGGGAGCTGAGGCCAGCAGATGGCGACTGCGATGGCATTCCCATCTGTGACACCGGAGCTTACGAGGCGTTTGACACTGATTGCGATGGCCAACCCGACGCTTTCGACAACTGCCCCAATGATGCCAACCCGGATCAGGCCGATGCCGATGGTGATGGAGTGGGTGATGTCTGCGATAACTGCCCGATGGTTTACAATCCCGATCAGAGGGACAGCGATGGCGACGGTCTGGGAGACGCCTGCGATCCCACTCCAGACGGAGCCAGTCCCTACGGCGTGATGGACATGGCGGGCAATGTTGCTGAGTGGACAGCTGATTGGTATAACGCCTATCCTGGCAGTGACTATTATTCTCCCTATTTCGGCGAGAAGTACAGGGTGATAAGGGGCGGCGGTTGGTTCAGTGATGAGGAACTGGTGCGTACCACGCAACGGAGTGCTGGCTCCATGGCTCTGGCCAACGACGACGTCGGCTTCCGCTGCGCCAGATAGCGGACTACTTTCAACGATCTTGGCTTGAGCTCGAAGCCTTCACCTCCCTCCTCAATGCCTAGTCTCCCGAAGTCCAGGAAGCTTTTCACTTCATCCAGCAGTTGCAGGAGCAGTTGCCAGGCGCTCCGCTGGTCGGGCATATCGCCGACCTGGTGTACTTCATCATCACGCGCTTCGACTCCCACACTCCACTTAGTCTTTTCCTTACACGCCCATTAGCCTTCTCCTTATGCAAAATCAAGGGCTTGGACTATTGCAGTTTGATCAACTATCTGGTATAATATGGGTGAACCAGTCACTCCCACAACACAGAAGCATAGCTGAGCAGGAACAAGCTGATGATCGTCAACAATCATCAACTCTTCTCCCATACCTACCTCGCACGGCTGCAAGCCGATCCCTCGCACGACGAGGCAGCCGCGCCCATCGCCCAAGGGCTGCGCGACTGGATGCCCTTCCGCGATACGTCTTCGCTCCCCGCACTGATTGACTCCTGGGTCGGCCCAGTGCTCGATTTCCTGGAGTTTCACCACACGCCGGCCGACCATGCCCCCCACATCCACCTGCTCTACGCCCGCCGAGGCGACGCAACCCCCATCGGTCTTTGCTACGTCGTCCCACCCGGCCAGGATCTAGACGACACGACCAAAGGCCGGCACCCGATGGCTCAGGCGGTCCTGGCTCTGCGCGCCCGCGACCTGCACTGGGGGATGTTGACCGACGGGGCCCGCTGGCGGCTGGTGGACGCCCAGGCTCTGCGCCGCTACGAGCACTACGTTGAGGTGGACCTGGACGAACTGGCCCGCAGCGATGACCCTACACCCCTACGCCTCTTCTACGCTCTGTTCCACTGCAGCGCCTTCACGGCTGGTCATCCCCCCGCCAGCGGGGGGACCGAGAGGGGCGGCGAGAGCGGGCTAGATCGGTTGGTGACATCCTCCGTCCGGGCGACGAAGGCGGCCGAGGATCACCTCAAAGCGCTGGTCAGCCACAACGAGGGCATTATGGCCCAACTGTGCCTGGGGCTGGTGCGTGCCGATGGGCAAACTCGCTACACCGACGCAGAACGGGACGCCATCTACCGCAACGCCACTTACCTGCTCTACCGCATCCTCTTCATCCTCTACGCCGAAGCGCGAGGCCTCTTGCCGCTGGACAACCCGGCTTACCGCGCCGTAAGTCTGGCGGAGTTGGTCGAGACCGCCTACGACTACAAGTTACATGGGATGCCCGATCCTCAGGCAACGACGTTGTGGGAGCGGCTGAAGCAGCTATGCAATGCCATCTACGAGAGCGATCCAGTGCTGGGCATCCCCGCTTATAACGGCGGTCTCTTCGACGACGCTGACAAGCCCTGCCTGCGTGAGGGCCACATCGCCGATATGTATCTCACCGAGGCCCTCTTCGACCTGGCCTACATGCGTGATAAGGTGCCAGGCACTTCGGAAGTGCCTGGCACCTCCTACCGTCCCATTGACTACCGCGACCTCTCCGTGCGTCACCTGGGCAGCCTCTATGAGGGGATGATCGAGTACAAGCTTCACATGGCCGAGGAGACGCTGTGGGCGCGGCGGGAAAAGAAGGGCAACGTCCGCTTCCTGTGCACCGGCCAAGACGGAGCGCCCCGCAAGACCGACGTGGAGATCGAGCCGGGCCAGGTCTACTTCTCCCAGAGCCCAGGCGAGCGGCGCGCCACCGGCACCTACTACACTCCAGAGTACATCGTGGACTACATCGTGCGCCAGACGGTGGTGCGGGGGCTGGAGGAACGACGCGCTCCACTGGAGGAGAAGCTGGCCGGCTGGCTGGAGGAGATCGCCGTCACGACTGACCCCAACGAGCGAGCGCGCATGCAGCGCGCCGCCGACGAGGAGATACTGCGTTTCGTCAAGGAGCAGGTGCTCACTTTCCGTGTCTGCGACATAGGAATGGGCAGCGGCCATTTCCTGGTCAACTCGGCCCATCAGATCACCAACTTCATCGTGGAGACGCTTCACTTGACTCCCTGGGAGAATCCTGCGGTTGACGCCGACCCAGTGGCCTGGCGGCGGCGTGTCGTCGAACGCTGCCTGTATGGGGTGGATCTGAGCCTGATGGCCGTCGAACTGGCCAAGCTGAGCCTGTGGCTGGCGAGTGTGGCCGGGGGCAAGCCCCTTTCCTTCCTAGACCACCACCTGCGCCAAGGCAACAGTCTCATAGGTGCCCGGCTGGAGGACCTGGCCGAGGTCTTGGCGGGCGTGGCTTCCACTCGTCCATCGCGCCAGGAGCGCAAAGCACGAGAAGCAGGGCAACTTTCGATGCTGGACGACCCAGCCTTCAGCCAACACGTAACGGCGGCAACTGATCTGTTGGCTCAGATCTCGGCCCGGATCGTTGAGAGAGTAGAGGACATCAAGGCCCAGGAGGCCGACTACGAACAGGTGCGCGCTGAGTTGGAGCCCTACCGGCGGCTGGCCGATCTTTGGACTGCGCGTCACTTCGGTCTGGATGTGGATGAGCAGCAGTTGAGAGCCATTTCCAGGTACTTGGTCAATGAGGCTGTCGGTCCGGTGCCAGAGTACCAGCGCCTTCTGGCCGAAGGTCAAGCATTAACCAAAGAACGACACTTCCTCCACTGGGAACTTGAGTTTCCCGAGGTTTTCTTTGAGCAACATGACCGACACGAAGATGAAGCGGGATTTGATGCGATAGTGGGGAATCCACCGTATGACGTTCTCATTCGTTCAGAGCAGGGTGAGCAACTCATAAACTACGTAAACGAGAGGTTTTCTGTAGCTGAGTACAACCC
>CAZXAF010000174.1:0-3753 GCA_964638905.1 uncultured Dehalococcoidia bacterium | reverse complement strand
CGGTCAGCGCGAGCCTGACGGTCCAGATCGTACTGGACGGCCCGGTCCATGATGTCCGCCCGCGAGTCGTCGGCCATTGGCGAAGACCGGCCGAAGAAGGGTCGATAGATGTCATTGATCCAGATCTCATCCACCACCAGATGGGAGATGTAGCCGCAAACGAAGGCCACCGCCGGCGGGCTGAGCTCCGCCGGGTGGGCCAGGGCCGGATGGACCTCGAACATGGCTGCTACCGCGCTCTGCTCCTCAAAATTCCTGAGATCGAAAAAGTGAGTGCGTTCCCTATCCCAGCGCATCAAGATATGGATGTCGGGAGCGGTCGCGCCCAAATAGAGACTCCCTGGCTCTGCATCGAGAACGGGGTAGCGTATCTGGTCGGCGATGCGTTTGGCGATAGCGGCGTGAAAGGCTAACGCTGGCATCTTTCCCGTTACAATCTCCCACTGCCATTCTATCACCTGTCCGCCGTCGCCTGGGACGAGGCCGCCCGGCGAAAGCGGTCGATGAGCTGCGCTAGGAGCCGGCCCTTGGCGGGCGACGGCCGCCGCTTGCTGACGATCAGGCAGGTGGTTGACCGCAAGAAGCGATCGATCGCCTTCAGCCTATTCTCGGCCAGCGTCCGGCCTGTCTGTATGCCCTCGATAAGCAGATCGGCGTCTTCGGGGACAAACCCCTCGGAGGCGCCGCTGATCGGTATCACCTGATAGCGCCAGAAATGGTGCTGGCGAGCATAGTGGTCGGCGATAGCAGGGAACTCCGAGGCGACCCGGATGACCTTCAGCCCCTGGCGACGCCAAAGCTCGATGGCTTCCGGCAAGCCCTCAGCCGGCATGTCCTCACTGACCACCGCCGACAGGTCGAATTGGCCGCCGCCAAGGTCCACGGCCTCCTCCACCGGACTGGCGGGAAACTGCAGGAGGTGCTCCAGCAGACAATCGCGGCCGCCGACGGCCAGGTCGAAATTGCCTAGGGCCACCTGCTGAGGCATGTCCTGCGGCCGAATGACCTTCATCTCCAGATCCTCTAATGAGCACTGCGGCCTGCGCACCCATCCCTCCTGGTCATAGCCCTGACAGGATAGGCCGGCTGCCTGCAGGATGTCGGCGGCGCTGGACTGCTGGTGCCCATCGGGTAGTGCCAACCGCACAGTATCCGCCGGCCGCTCGATCGTCAAAGGCGGCTGCGGCGGTCCGGCCAGGGCAGGAGGCAGCTCGAGGTCGGCCTGTGGCTGCCCATCGCCCTCCAGGGACATGAGGGGCTCCAGCACGGGGCTCAGGTCCTTGCCCTCCAGGCTCCGGCGGTGGGCGATGAGCCAGGGCGAACCCACCAGCAGGCGATGCAGCGGCCTCAGCCCCTGCTCCCGCACGTCCTCCTCGCTGCTGGCGGCGACCACCGCCAGGTCAGCATCCTCGGGAGGATAGGCCTCCACCGCTCCCGCCACCGAGAAGACCCGGTAGGCGGGCAGGCGAGCGCTGAGGGCGAATGCCTCGGCCGGGGTCGGATACTCGCTGACCAGGCGCAGGCCGGGCATCCCGGCCAGGCTCTCCAGGCTGACCAGACTGCTGTCGGACGCCGCCGCCACGTACAAGCCCGATGGGTCAAGAGGAAGGGCCCTGAGCTGCACCACCGCCTCGCTGGGAAAGCGAATGAGCAACTCCTTCAGCCAGGCCACGCTACAGATGCCCAGGTCGTAGTTACCCAAGGCGATCTGGATGGGGATGTCCTTCTCGCGGAAGACCCGCAGGGCCACATCCCGACGGCCTTCCAGGATCGGCCGATAGGAGCGAGAGCCGTCCGTGTAGCCGCGGACGACCAGGCCAGCCTGCCTCAGGAGTTCATCGGTGGGCTGAGCGAGCCGGCCAGCAGGAAGGGCCAGCTTAATGGACACCGACCATCGCCTCCAGGACGGTCAACAGATCGTCCAGCTTGGCGAACGCCCGCCGCCGCTTCCTGCTCCGGTCGAAAAGAGAGTAACCGAAACCATCGGCGGAGGGTCTCACCGTCACCTCCCAACGGCAGGCAGTGGGCGCATCGCGAACCAGGGCCACCTCGGTCTGCAGGCCGAGCTCCTGAAGCGGGCGAATAGCGGCGAAGGCCGCTGCCACAACATCTGCCCGGTCGGAGGCAGACCTCACACAGACGGACTCCTGCCCGGCTATGGCCTCTCCCGCCGAAGGCAACAGCGCGGCCAGCCTGGTCGCGTCCAGGGCAAAGCCAGAGGCCGCCACATCGGGGCCGCCCACCAGAGCGATCAGCCCGTCGTAGCGACCGCCACCCCCTACCCTCTCACCGTTGGCTATGAACTGGAAGACGGGCCCCGTATAGTACTCGAAATTGCCTACCAGCGTCGTGGCCACCTGATAGCGGCAGCCCAGCGCCGACAGCGTATCGGCCAGGGTGGCCAGTTCCTTCAGAGGCCGGTCCATCTTGGGCACCGCCTTCCGGAAGGTGTTGCCAAGATTGGCCAGATAGGCGCTACCAGCCCCCTCGCCCTCGAAGAGCAACCGCAGAGGCGCCCTCAGGGACGGCAGCCGCTCCTCGACCTCGGCCAGGGCTGTCAGATCGCCCTCCAGGATGCGGTCGTAGATGCGCACCTGGTCGGCCAGCTTCAGGCCGGCCTGGGCGAGGACGGCCCGCACGATGCCGGGATGGTAGAGGCGCACGTCAACCGGCGCGAGGCCCAGCCGCTCCAGCGTCTGGCAGCCCAGAAGGATAAGCTCCACCTCGCCTCGCGGCTGAGTATCGCCGATAAGCTCCACGCCGCACTGCCAGCCCTCCCGCGGCTCATCCCCCTCTGCGAAGCGAAACACGTTCTGGATGTAGAAGAGCTTGGCCAGCTTCTCCTGTTGCAGGTTTTCCACGAACAGGCGAGCCGTGGGTATGGTGGCGTCGGGGCGCAGCACCACTCGCTCGCCGCTCCAGCCATCCCAGTCCAGGAACGAGTAGACGCGCCCCAGCATCTGAGGGGAGAGGGTGCCGGCAGCGGTGAACAAGTGGAGGTGCTCGATAGTGGGAGTGCGCACCTCCTGGTAGCCCCAGGCCAGACAGGCGGTACGGAAGGTCTCCTCCACCTGCCGAAAGCGAGCCATATCAGCGGGCAGCAGGTCCCGCATCCCGCGGCAACGTGGCGACTCTTCAACCATACACAAACCTTCTCTATCCAGATTTGCCCTATTCTACCGCAGGCGACCGGAGCCGTTCAACGGAGAACAGTGCTCGCAGATAACCAGAGAGGGTATAATTAAACGAGCAAGACGATGGTCAAATCACTCGGGAAGTGGTGCTTCAAGCCAAGGCTGCCCCTAGGGGTCGGCCTGTTTGTCCTCCTCACCACTCTGGTGGCGGTGGCCGCCGCCTGCGGCGGCCCCGGCGGGCCGGAGGGAGCCGTCCACGTCCTGAAAGCCGATAGCGACGTAAACCCCGTCATGGCCCGCTACATCGACCGGGGGCTCGACCAGGCCGAGGACGCCAAGGCGATGGCGGTGGTCATCGAGCTGGATACCCCCGGCGGTCTTATGTCCTCTATGGAGGGCATCGTCAAGCGTATTGAAGAAGACCGCATACCGGTCATCGTCTTCGTATCGCCGAAGGGGGCACAGGCTGCCTCGGCGGGAACCTTCATCACCATGGCCGCCAACATCGCCGCGATGGCCCCCAGCACCCGCATCGGCGCCGCCAGCCCCGTCGGGACCGGCGGTGAGGACATCGAGGGCACCCTGGGCAAGAAGGTGACCGAGGACGCCGTGGCCTACG
>CAZXAF010000173.1:0-3834 GCA_964638905.1 uncultured Dehalococcoidia bacterium | reverse complement strand
GCCAACAAGCTGGCGGCCATCGCACTCTCCCCCCAGGTGCGGCCCCGTCTCATCCGGCGAGCACGATACCACATCCGTCGAGGTTTTCCCATTCTGGACAAATGGTTGGAGAGCCACGAAGGAACCTTCACTCTGGTTCCGCCCCAGGCAGCGGCTATCACCTTCGCCCGTTATCACCTCGACGTCAACTCCACCGAGCTCGTGGAGCGGTTGATGCGCGAGAAGAGCGTGCTCATCGTCCCTGGTGACCACTTTGGCCTGGATCACCACCTGCGAATCAGCTTTGGCCTGCCACCCGACTACCTCCGGGCGGGGCTGGACCGCATCCATCAATTGATCGCCGAGTTGAGAAGTTGAGGCAAATTGAAAGAAGCAAGGCAAGACGGCGAGCGTGTGGTTTGTACACGCACCGCCGTTGTGCTATAATCTGGTGGGTTACCAGCCGACACACTGAAGTGTGCGGCAGGAGGGCCTGCGGCCAGGCGTCGGCCGGCGCCGACGCAGAGCCTCGACCGCGTAGGCGGTCGGCCGGCGCGAAGCGCCCCTAAGCCGCGATTTCAATCGGCGGCGATAAGGAACAGCATTGGAGGAGGGACTTATGAAAGCACCTACCGTTTTCATCAGCTACAGCCACGACTCCCCTGAGCACGCCGATCGTGTTCTAGCTCTCGCTGACCAACTCATCCAGGATGGCATTGACTGCATTCTTGACCAATACGAAACCTCACCTCCGGAAGGCTGGCCAAAATGGATGGATAGGCACATCAGAAACTCCGACTTTGTCATCATGATATGCACTGAAACATATTACCGCCGCGTCATGGGGGAGGAGGAACCGGGCAAGGGCCTGGGTGTCAAATGGGAGGGTAAGTTAATCTACCAGCACATTTACAAGGCTGATGCAGAGAATACTCGATTCATTCCCGTTCTGTTTGAATCCGGCAAGGTAGAGCATATTCCTATGCCTTTGCAAGACGCGACATACTACTACGTCCATACAGAACAAGGCTACGAAGATCTCTACCGCCGTCTCACCGACCAACCCCGCACCGTAAAGCCCAAACTCGGTAAACTGCGGATGCTTCCGCCCCGAGAGCGCAAACAGGATTTCTTCGCACCCCGAGTATCCCTCGCCAAACTCCCCTCCACCAGCCCAGACCTCTTCGGCCGCGAGAAGGAACTGGCAATGCTGGATGCAGCCTGGAGTAATCCCAAGACCAACATCCTCAGTTTGGTGGCCTGGGCAGGTGTGGGCAAGACGGCACTGGTGAACAAATGGCTGCTGCAGATGGGCGAGAGAGACTATAACGGGGCAGAGCGGGTTTTTGGTTGGTCCTTCTACAGCCAGGGAGCGGCGGAGGGGAAACAGGTGTCGGCTGACCTGTTCATTGCTAAGGCATTGGAGTGGTTCGGCGATCCTGAGATGGCAAAAAGTAGCAAATCGCCGTGGGACAAAGGTGAGCGATTGGCCGAGCTTATCAAGAAACAGCGGAGCCTCCTCATTCTCGATGGTCTTGAGCCGTTGCAGAATCCTCCCCCAGTGGAAACCGGGCGCATCAAGGACCCTGGCCTCTGCTGCCTGCTGCGGGAATTGGCCCGCCACAACCCTGGCTTGTGCATCATCACCACTCGTTTGCCAGTGGATGACCTGAAGGATTTCGTTGACACCTTGCTGAAACGTACCCCTCTCGAACATCTCTCTCCCGAAGCTGGTGCAGCATATCTCGAGCACCTTGGTGTGAAAGGAACACCGGAAGAACTGAAACAGGCTGTTGTAGAGTTCGACGGCCATGCCCTGGCCCTGACCCTGCTGGGCAGTTACCTGGCGGTGGTGTACCGGGGCGATGTTCGCCAACGCGACAAGATCGCCAGGCTAACCGATGAGAGGCAACAAGGTGCCCACGCCAGGTGGGTGATGGAATCCTACGAAAGATGGTTCCAGGGCAAACCGGAACTGGACATCCTGCGCATGATGGGACTGTTCGTCCGTCCTGCCGAGGGCGGCGCCGTTGAGGCCCTCAGAGCCAAGCCGGCCATCAAAGGTCTGACCTCGGAACTGGAGGGGTTATCGCACGAAGATTGGCAATATGCCGTGAACAATCTACGGGCAGTCAGACTCCTGGCCGCGGAAGACCGGCACCAACCTGACACTCTCGATTGCCACCCACTAATCCGGGAGCATTTTGGCGAGAAGCTCCAAGAGAGTAACCCCGACGCGTGGAAGGAGGCCCACAGCAGACTGTACGAATACTACAAGTCCCAGGCCAAGGAATACCCCGACACCATCGAGGAAATGGCCCCCCTCTACGCAGCGGTGGCCCACGGCTGCCAGGCCGGCCGCCACCAGGAGGCGCTGGATGAGGTGTACTGGAGGCAGATTCAAAGAGCAAGGGAGTTTTTCGCCTCAAGAAAGCTCGGTGCTATGGGTTCTTTATTGGCTGCTCTGTCTGCATTCTTTGATCCGCCCTGGCGCCAGCTCGTGGCTGGGCTTACTGAAGTTGGCAAGTCCAATGTCCTGAGCGAAGTTGGCTTTTATCTTCGGGCACTTGGACGGCTGGAAGAGGCGTCCCTGGCCATGGGGACGGCGCTGGAGATGCCCACTGCAGAGCAAGACTGGCTGAACGCAGCGGCCCGTGCTGGCAACCTCAGCGAACTCTATCTGATCCTCGGCGACCTGGCCCAGGCCCTGGATTATGCCCAACAGAGCGTGGAGCTGGCCGACCGCAGTGGCGATGACTTTATGCGAATGTATAACCGAACGACCATGGCTGACGCCCTTCACCAAGCCGGCCGCCTGGCGGAGGCTGAAGCCATCTTCCGCGAGGCCGAGGAGATGCAAAAGGAGAGGCAGCCGAAGCTCCCCCTCTACTCCTTACAGGGCTTTCGCTACTGCGATCTGCTGCTGAGCCAGGGGAAGTACCGGGAGGTGCTAAGGCGGGCAAGCCAGACGCTGAAATTGGAAGAAGAAGGTTGGTATAGTCTTCTCTCCACTGCCCTGGACCACCTCTCCTTGGGACAGGCCCACCTGCTTCAAGCTCAGCAAGAGGGAAGCCGTGACTTTGTCCAGGCCACAGCGCACCTGAACCGGGCGGTGGACGGCCTGCGGCAGGCAGAAGTACAGGATTATGTGGTTCGCGGCCTACTAGCCCAGGTTGAGCTGCGCCGGGTCACGGGCGACTTGGAGCGAGCTCGGGGTGACCTGGAGGAAGCGCTGTCCATCGCCACGCGCGGAGGGATACGGTTGCACGAGGCGGATTGCCACCTGGAGTACGCCCGGCTGCACCTGGCCTGTGGTGAGCAGGAAAAGGCGCGGGAGAGTTTGGCCAAAGCGAAGGGGATGATTGAGGAGATGGGGTATCATCGGCGAGATGGGGAGGTAGCGGAGTTGGCGGGGGAGTTGGAATCGCTGAGGCACTGAGGACACTGAGGGTTTCAGTGTATTCAGTGCTTTCAGTGAATCAGTGATTCTGGAGAGAAGAGAACTGATGAGAACCTACACCTTTCACGTATCCCTGCCCGGCACGGGGCGGGTATGGCGCAAAATCGAGATGCGCGCCGATCAAACCCTGGAGGATTTGCACTTTGCCATCCAGGATGCCTACGAGTGGGACGCCGACCACCTCTATTCGTTCTTCATGAGCGGCCAGGCGTGGGATGAGAGCAGCGAGTATTGCCTGCCCGAAGGCTACACTCCGTGGGGAGAGCCTATAGACGACGAAGACGAAGAGGAAGAATGGCCCGATCCCACCCCCGAAGAGCGCGAACAGTCCTTGCGTGCCCTCTTTGGCGGCGGTGAGGGGATGACGGTAGAAGAGATGCAAGCCCACGTGGATG
>CAZXAF010000172.1:0-3854 GCA_964638905.1 uncultured Dehalococcoidia bacterium | reverse complement strand
ACATCATGGACCGGGCCGTCCAGTACGATCTGGACCGTCAGGCTCGCGCTGACCGCCAGGCTATGCTCCACATCGTGAAGGAGCTTGCCCGCCCGGTTCCGAAGCTAGATATGGAGATGATCGAGGGGAATGCCCTATCGCTGTGGCAGGGGCTGATGGTGGAGGCGCTGAACCATCCGCCGGACTGGAAGCGGTTCCGCTTCTTCGGCGGCCGCGCTCTGATGGCGGCGGGCGTCGACACGCCCCAGACCTTCGCCGGGTTCGTGCAGACGCTTCCGGATCTGGTGGCTGAGGCCATCGACTACCTCGGCCGCGAGAGGGTCGAGGCCTTTCTGGAGAAATCGATAGACCAGGGCGGAGAGGCGATCAAGGAGTACCTGGATTGAAGCTGGTTCAAGGCAGTAAGGAAGGCCGCCGCCTGTTGGCCCGCCTGCGTCGTCCGCTGGGTGAGGCAGAGTTGCCGGCGGCCGTTCGCCGGAAGATAGGACGTGTCTTCGGGTCGGACCTGCGCATCCAGACCGCTCAGGCGGTGGTGGATCGCATCTTGGCCGACGTGCGGGAGGGCGGCGATGCCGCCGTTATGCGCTACAACGAGCAGATCGACGGCGTCCAGCCGGCAGATGGCCTCTCCCTGAAGGTGTCGGCGCAGGAGATGGAGGCTGCCTACGGGCAGGTGGACGAGGAGGTGGTTGGCGCGCTGCGCTTCGCCGCCGACCGCATCCGGGCCTACCACCGGAGGCAGCTTGACCACGCGCTCGCTGGCTTCGATGAGGGCGGCCTCGGCCAGGTGGTGCGGCCGCTGGAGCGGGTGGGCATGTACGTGCCCGGTACCGTGGCGGTCTATCCCTCGTCTGTGCTCATGACCGCCATCCCGGCGCGGGTAGCCGGCGTCGCCGAGGTTTACATGGCCACGCCGGCGGCTGCCGACGGCAGCATCTCGCCTCTGAAGCTGGTGGCTGCCGGCATCGCCGCTGTGGACGGCGTCTTCCGGGCGGGCGGCGCTCAGGCTATCGCTGCCCTCGCCTTCGGCAGCGAGACCATTCCCCGCGTGGACAAGATCTGCGGCCCGGGAAACATCTTCGTGACTCTGGCCAAGAAGGCGGTGCAGGGGCAGGTGGGCATCGATGGCATCTTCGGCCCGACGGAGACGCTGGTGGTGGCCGACGATAGCGCTGACCCCGCCCTGTGCGCTGCTGACCTCCTGGCCCAGGCCGAGCACGATGCCCTGGCCAGCCCCATTCTCATCACGACGTCCGAGGCTCTGGCCAAGGCGGTGATGCGAGAGATCGAACAGCAGCTAGAGTCGCTGGAGCGGCGGGAGGTCGCCAGCGCTTCCCTGGAAGGACAGGGCGCGGTGATAGTGGCGGAGACGCTGGAGGAGGCGCTGGCCCTGGCCAACGAGTACGCTCCCGAGCACCTATCGCTGGCGGTGAGCGACGGCGAGCGCTATCTGGGCCAGGTGGCCAACGCCGGCTCCGTCTTCGTGGGCGGCCTATCGGCGGAGGCTGTGGGCGACTACACGGCCGGCCCCAGCCACGTGATGCCCACGGGGGGCAGCGCCCGCTTCTCCTCGCCCCTGGGGGTGTACGACTTCCTGAAGGTGACCAGCGTGGTCTCCCTGGACGAGGCGGCGCTGGCCGAGCTGGGGCCGGCGGCGGTGATCATCGCCCGCGCTGAGGGGTTCACCGCCCACGCTCGGGCCATCGAGCGGCGGCTGGAGGGCGCTGATGGCTGACCCCGCGCGAGCGGAGATGGACCCCCTGCGCCTGGTGCGGCCGGAGCTTCTGGAACTGCTGGGCTACGAGCCGATCGAGCCGGTCGATGTGCTGGCCGAGGAGCTGGGCCTCCCCGCCGACCAGATCGTGAAGCTGGACGGCAACGAGAACCCCTACGGCCCCTCGCCGCGGGTCAAGGAGGCCCTGGCCGACTTCGACCTCTACCACATCTACCCCGACCCAGAGCAGCGGCGGGTGCGACGGGCCCTGGCTGACTACCTGGGCGTGGCCAGCGAGCACATCGTGGTGGGCAACGGCAGCGATGAGCTATTGGGGATCATCGCCTGCCTCTTTCTCTCTCCTGGGGACGCGGCCGTCAACTGCGTGCCCACCTTCGGCATGTACGATTTCGTCTGCCAGATCGGGGGTGCGCGCGTCGTGGAGGTACGCCGCCGCGACGATTTCGGCCTGGACCTGGCGGGCGTGCAGGAGGCAGTGAGAGAGGGCGCCAAGGTTGTCTTCATCGCTTCGCCTAACAACCCCAGCGGCAACGCCGCCTCGGCGGCCGAGCTGGAGGCGGTGCTCGCAACCGGCGCTCTGGTGGTGTTGGACGAGGCCTACGTGGAGTTCAGCGACGGAAGCTTCGTGGGCCTGGTGCCTCAGCAGGACAATCTCATCGTCCTGCGCACCTTCAGCAAGTGGGCGGGCCTGGCCGGCCTGAGGGCTGGCTACGGCGCCTTTCCTAAAGGCATCGCCGAGCTCATGCTCAAGGTCAAGATGCCCTATAACATGAACGTGGGTGCCCAGGTGGCTGTCCTGGCCTCGCTCGAGGATAGGGAGGCGCTACAGCAGCGGGTGCGGGCCATCGTGCGCGAGCGGAGGCGTTTGCTGGAGGAGCTGGCGACTGTACCCTTCCTGCGGGCATTCCCGTCAGAGGCTAACTTTATCCTCTGTCGCGCCTGCGGCGTGGACGCCGGCGAGCTCTGGCAGCGCCTGCGCCAGCGGGGCATCTTCGTGCGGTATTTCAGCACACCCCTTGTGAAGGACTGCATTCGCATTACCGTGGGCAAGCCGGAGCACACCGACCGGCTCCTGGCTGCTCTGAGGGAGATAGGAGGAAGCCTTGCCCCCTGAACGAAGAGGCAGCGTCCGCCGGGAGACGAAGGAGACGCAGGTGGCGGTAGAGATGAACCTGGACGGCAGCGGCCAGGCCGACATCGCCACCGGCATCGGCATGCTCGACCACCTGCTGGAGCAACTTCCTCGCCACAGCCTATTCGACATAACCATACGAGCCAGCGGCGATGTCGAGCGCGATCCCCATCACCTGATCGAGGACATAGGCATCGTCCTGGGCCGTGCCCTGGCCGAGGCCCTGGGCGAGCGACGAGGCATCGTGCGCATGGGCCACGCCGTCGTGCCCCTGGACGAGGCGCTGGCGCTGGTGGCGGTGGACCTGAGCGGCAGGGGGCACGCGGCGGTGGAGATGCCTTTCACCTCTGAGCGGATAGGGGAGCTGCCCACGGAGATGATCGCGCATCACCTGGCGGCGTTTGCCGTGGAGGGGCGGTTCAACCTGCACGTGCGGGTGCTGGCCGGGACGAACGATCACCACAAGGCGGAGGCGGCGTTTAAGGCGCTGGCGCGCGCCTTGGGTGAAGCGACCCGCATCGACCCGCGCATCAGCGACATCCCCAGCACTAAGGGGACGCTGAAGGGCTAGCCCGCCGCCTCGTCCAATTGGAAGCGGAAGTCCTCGATGACGGGGTTGGCCAGGAGGAGGCGGCACATCTCCGCCACCTGCTTCTCCGCGTGGGCCCTGTCGTTGGCCTGGAAGCGGATCTCCATGTACTTGCCCGCCCGCACGCTCTCCACCTCGGCGAAGCCCAGGGAGTGCAGGCCGCCCTTGATGGTGAGGCCCTGGGGGTCGTTCACCGTGGGCTTGAGGGTGACGTAGACGCGGGCCAGGTAGGCGCTCACGGCACCAGCAGCTCCCGTCCCGTCAGCCTGTGGAAGGCCTCGCGGTACCTGTCGGCCGTGCCCGCCACTACGTCGTCCGGCAGCACCGGCGGCGGCGGCTCCCTGTTCCAGCCGGTGGCGATCAGCCAGTCGCGCACGAACTGCTTGTCGAAGCTGGGC
>CAZXAF010000171.1:0-3857 GCA_964638905.1 uncultured Dehalococcoidia bacterium | reverse complement strand
AGGCAGGGGTCTGCAAAACCCTGATCGGCGGTTCGAATCCGCCCGTCGCCTCCAATGGAGGGAAGTCAACTCAGAACATCGGGGGCGGCCCGAGTTCTGAGTTTTGTATTGTACGGCAACCACCGTTCACAGGCTGGCCGAGGCGTCCGTCGGCCTATGTAGCGTGCCGAGGTGGCGGAATTGGTAGACGCGGCGGACTTAAAATCCGCTGAACCTCCAGGTTTGTGCGGGTTCGAATCCCGCCCTCGGCACCAATATTCTATCTGGAGATTGCCTCCCGACCGGCCCCAATGCCTCCTGCGCCTTTCGCTCACCAACCCTAAGCTCATTGGGAACTGCACGGGGACGTATTGATGTTCAGCAGGTTTCGACTGCTCTCCTGGCTGGTTGTGGCCGCGGCCATCGTCGTGGCTGCCGTGCTGGTTGTCTATTTCGTGTTGCTCGGTTCCTCGCCCGCTCAGGCCTCTTTCACCACCCTCTCTGTCATAGCGGGTACGGTGGAGGTTCGGGACGAGGGCGCAGACGAGTTCCGGCCGGCTGAGGACGGTGAGACTCTGGACGTCGGGGACACTGTGCGCACCAGGCCGGACTCGCGTGCCCTGATCACCTTCTTCGAGGGCAGCACCCTGGAGATGGAGCCCGAGACGGAGGTGACCCTTGAGAAGCTGGAAGAGGAAGAAGGGGGCTTCTTCACCAGGATCGGCCAGTCGATGGGGGTGACCTGGCATCGGGTGGTTGAATTCGCGGATCCTGCCTCCACCTACGAGGTGGAAACGCCAGCCACGGTCGTGGCGGTACGGGGCACCCTCTTTCAGATCGAGGTGGCGGCCGACGGGACTACTACCCCCGGCGTCCTCGAGGGGCAGCTAGCCGTAAGAGCGCAGGGGGTGGAGAAGATGGTGGGGCCCGGCATGGGTACGCTGGTCAGGCGAGGGCAACCACCTCAAGAGCCTTTCTCCCTGCCGCCACCACCGGGCACGTTGGAGCTGAGGCTCAGTTCGGCTGCGCTTCTGCTGATAGTAACCCCCCTCTCAACCGCCGCTGGCCTAGCGCCACCCGGCTACCCCATTAGCCAGGAGCCAGGAGCCAAGATCACCCTGCCGCCAGAGGAACCCCAGGTGGTTCTGTTCCGGCGGGTGGTCGATGGCACTTACGAAGCGTTTCTCCACGGCATAGCCCCCGGCAACTACGAGCTGGAAGTAGTCGGGCGTGCAGACAGCCGCGTCGTATGCCAGAGACGCATCGAGGGTGAGATCGAGGAAGGGGAAAAATGGCTGGTCTCCATTGACGTCGATGAGGAAGAAGGGCGCATACTGGAGTGTGGTGTCCGCGATCCCCAGCGCGTTACCCAGGAGCCAAAGGCCGTCCTCGTGCAGCGAGAGCACCTGCTGGCCCGTCTGCCACCGATGCCTGAGCCGTCTGATGCCTCACCCTCGCCTGCTCCCACCTCTACGGTGGCGGCGGAGACAGAGCGCGTTCTCGTTGGCGACGCCTATGTGAACCTAGAAGGGCCAGCTTCCGTCCCGCCGCAGGAGCGAGGCGGTTGCATCATCCTGAGGAGCGAGAGCAGCATCGACGTAGAGGCGGTTCGAGTTGAGATGCCCCTCGGCACGTCGGTCATACTGCCGCCAAGTACCGACGCCTTCAGTCCCGATGCGGAAGTGACCACGCCGTTCCTCTTCGCGGATTGCGTGCCAGTATCCCCCGTGCCCGGCGGCACCTATCGATTCGTGGCCCTCGATGCGGCAGGGGAGCCGCTGCCCGGGTTGGAAGCGACAGACGTTTGGGCGGGCGTCGACCCGCCCGACCCACCGAGCAATGTGAATGCTATGGTGACCGAGGCCGGTCTGGAGATGACCTGGGGCGAGGTGGCGGAGATCACGGGCTCCTTTGAACCCGATGCTGTCCCCCAGCTAGGCTTCTACCAGCTCGAGCTCGAGGCGGAAGAAGAAGCCACCTCCCAATCCCTCTATAGGGCCGCTGGCATTGCGGTTCCCGCGCACACCGTCCCCTGGAGCAGCGCCGATTTCATCGAGGGCGTTGACCAGGGGCTGGCCCTGGACGAGCTGGCCCCCGGCTCCTACTGGATCCGCGTCTCGGTCCACAGCGTGGCGCCTAAGGGCAGCGCCGGCCATGGGTTCGAGTACAACAACGCCGATGCGGACGAGTCTGTGAACTTCCAGGTGACAGCGGAGGGGGAAGTGATCCTTTTGCCGTAATCGCGGCAGGCCTTGCCGTAGGAACCCCCAAGCTGCTATACTAGCGTGCGATCTGTTTATGGTCAGCATTGCTACTGAGTACGAGACCGTAATCGGCCTGGAGGTCCACGCTCAACTCCTCACCAAGAGCAAGATGTATTGCTCTTGCAGCGCTGATTACGCTGACTCTCCTCCCAATACCCACGTCTGCCCCGTCTGCCTGGGCATGCCCGGCGTCCTGCCGGTCATCAACCGGCAGGCGGTGGAGTACACGATCATGACCGCTCTGGCTCTCAACTGCCAGATCGCTGAGGTCTCCCACTTCGATCGCAAGAACTACCCCTATCCCGACCTGATGAAGGGCTACCAGATCTCCCAGTATGACATGCCCTTTTCCCACGACGGCTGGCTGGAGATCGAGGTGGACGGCAATAAGAGACGGGCCGGCATCACCCGCGTCCACCTGGAGGAGGACGTCGCCCGCTTGGTCCACGTTCAGAACGAGGCGGGGGAAACCTACAGCCTGGTGGACGTCAACCGCGCCGGCGTGCCCCTCATGGAGATCGTCGGCGAGCCTGACCTGCGCTCGCCGGAGGAGGCTCGCCAGTACTTGATCAAGCTGCGCCAGATACTCCAGTACCTGGGGGTGAGCACGGCCAGCATGGAGGAAGGCCAGTTCCGCTGCGATGCCAACGTAAGCATCCGCCCGGTGGGCAGCCAGGAGTTCCTGGGTAAGGTGGAAGTGAAGAACATGAACAGCTTCCGCGCCGTGTACAGGGCCCTGGCTTACGAAGTGGAGCGGCAGCGACAGGTGTTGGTGGAGGGCGGCCGCATTGAGCAGGAGACGCGCGGCTGGGTCGAGGAGCAAGAACGCACAGTCTCACAGAGAACGAAGGAGTACGCTCACGATTACCGTTACTTCCCTGAGCCGGACCTGCCGTCCCTGAGCCTCTCCCGCGAGTGGGTGGAGGGCATTCGCGCCCGCATGCCGGAATTGCCCGACGCCAAGAAGGAGCGCTTCTTCAGCAGCTACGGCCTTACGGAGTACGAGGTGAACCTCCTGGCGGAGACGAAGGCCAAGGCCGAGTTCTTCGAGGAGTGCCTGGCCGCGCTGGCGAGTGAAGGAGAGGCCGACGTCAAGCAGCAGGCTAAGGCGGTCAGTAACTGGATGCTGGGCGAGTTTGCCCACCTCCTCAACGCCGCCAACGTGGAGATCAGCGACGCCCTGGTGAAGCCAAAGCATCTCGTCCAGATGCTGAACATGATCGACTGTGGTATTATCAGCGGGAAGATCGCCAAGACGGTGTTCGAGGAGATGTTTCAGACGGGGAAACCGCCTCGTGAGATCGTCGAGGAGGCGGGGCTCACCCAGATCAGCGCCTCGGACGAGCTGGCGGAAGCGGTGGAGAAGGTGCTTGCAGTCAACGCCAAGGCGGTGAGAGACTATCAGTCGGGAAAAGAGGAAGCGCTACGCTTCCTAGTAGGACAGGTAATGCGAGAGACGCGTGGTCGCGCCAATCCGAGTCTAGTGAACCAGATCCTGGGGGAGAAGTTGGCGGAGGGCGGATGAACCGTTTCTGGTTAAGCTGCGTTATTAGCTAAGAGAATATGAATCGCCTCCGGGAAGCCGATTTCCTAAAGTGGCTGTATCCCGGCATG
>CAZXAF010000170.1:0-3913 GCA_964638905.1 uncultured Dehalococcoidia bacterium | reverse complement strand
TCTCCTCCGCCGTGGGCGTCTCCTCCGCCGTGGGCGTCTCCTCCGCCGTGGGCGTGATCTCTTCCGGCGTCGGAGTCGGCGTGGCACTGGCCTGCACCTCCAGGGTGAGGCGGCGGCCTACGCGGGTAACGCCATCGCTGACGATGAGGGAGATTTCGTAGGTTCCCCCTTCGTCCGGCGGTATCCAGGTGGCAGCGCCAGCAGTGCCAGGAGCCTCTATCGTGCCACCGCTGGCCGTCCACTCCGGCCGCAGATTTTCGGAATTGGGCCTCTCCAGGAGCGCAACGCCACCCTTCACCAGCGAGTCCACAGCGGCCCAGATGTCAGCCCCGCCGGACCTCTCCGACACATCCTCGATGGCGATGCCGCCCAGACGGAAGGCCTGAACCAGCTCCAGCTTGAACCCCACGCTGAAGACATTCTCCACCCACACAGTGCGCGTCTCCTCCTCCGTGCGATAGGAGAAAGTGACGGTGGCACTATCATCGTCCCACTTGATGCCGGACCCGCCGGTACTACGATGGATGTTATCGCCGTTAATGACCACCTGGCGCCCGCCCACAATTTCCAGCGAATCATCCGGGCCCGGCACCACCGTCATCACATTGGCGATACCCATCGCCTCGAAGAAGGTCAACGCCTGCACCCCCTCCGTGCTCTTCTCGTGGCTGAAGGGGCTGATCACCAGAAAGACTTTGCCTGGCTCGATGATGCTCGTGGCATAGCGCAGGATCTGGAACATGTGGTTGCGGTAAAGCGACTGGTCGTCCTCGCCGAGGATCTTGACGTGGTCGGCCGCCTTGCCCAACTGCTCCCAGTCGTAGGCGCCGGTGGCGATGTCGCCGTCGCGCACGCTCGGCATAGGGAGCGTGACACTCAGCTTGCGACCCGTCTTGTGCAAGTCCTGGGCCAGATTGGCGATGAACTGGCTGAACTCGCTGCTCGCCGAGGCGTTCACCTGCCGATAGTCGATACTGATCCCCGGAAAGTCGCCGTCCTCGGCCAGAGAGACGATGCCCTCGATGTGGCTGGCGGTGAGGCTGGAGTCGTCCAGGATGGTATTGACCGCACTGGCGGCGTCGCCGCTCAGGGCAGCGATGGCCGGGTAGACGTCGAACCCCTGGTCGGTGGCCAGGCTGGTAGCCGTGCCGACGATGGACCCGTCGGAGGTAGGGGCGTAGTCCGCGGGGCTGACAATGCTCAGCAGGCCCGCCGCCGCCGGGTCAATCTTGCTGCCGCTGGGCAGGGATCCCAGGGCCAAATAGGTAGCCGTCGCCAGCCGCAACACCGTCAGACTATCGGGGATGTCCTGGAGCTCGGCCTCAGCGGCCGCGCCGTCGTTGGTAAGAGTGGCCGCTGCCAGCCGCACCCAAGTGTCATCGCGATGAGTATAGAAAGCAAGGTTGGAGGGGTCCAGGGTAGGCCTGTCAAGACTGATGGTGGTCAGACGACAGCCCTGCTCCTCAGCACCTGAAGGAACATTCAACTCGTACAAGGGGCTGAGGGCTACCATCCCCTCCGGCAGATCCGGCATCTGGTCGGCGCGCTTGGCGGTGATGCCGCAGCCGACGTCGCTGATCTGGCCGGGGCCCTCACCGCCATTACCCCCCAAAAGGGACACAGGCGGCAGAAAGAGGATGAGAATGAGAATGGCCAGAAAGATAATGGTCCCGCCAATGATCAGGGGCGCCGGATCCCGCTCGAAGCGAGAACCGAAGAGGCGATCGAAGGGCCCCTCCCCTCTGGGAAAATCCCTTCCTCTGCCAGGCGGTGGACGACGATTCATGGCCAACTACTGCCTTTCTCCACCCTCCATCTCGGCGACCGCCAGCCCAGCCTAGAGCCGCTGCGGCCGCTGGATGAGGGTCACGTCCAGGGTCAACTCCTCTCCATCCCGGCTAACGACGACGGGAACGGTTTCATCGGGTTCTAGGCGCATCAGCACGTTCAGGAAAGGGACATCGGCCGTGATTTCATATTCTCCCATGGTCAGGATTATGTCGCCTACTTCAATGCCGGCCTTGTCCGCCGGCGTATCATCTCCCACACTGGAGATCCAGGCCCCTCGCTGCTCCGTCAAGCCCCGAGCGGCGGCTACCTCCGGGCTCAGGTCTATGTGAGATACCCCCAGGTAGGCACGGGTCACCCTCCCCTCCTCGATGATCTCTCCCGCCACCTGCTGTATGGTCTTGCTGGAGATGGCAAAGGCGATACCTTCTACCTCCCGCCCATTGTCGAAGCGCACCACCGAGGTGGGCATTCCCACCATCTGGCCGAGAACGTTGATGAGCGCTCCGCCGCTGTTGCCAGGGTTAACAGCAGCGTCGGTCTGGATCAAGTCCTCCATAAAGATACCATCCCGCTGCCAGCGGCGCCCCACACCGCTCGCCACGCCCACAGTGACGCTGCTGCGGAAGTCATGCAGGGAGTTACCCACAGCAATAACCCGTTGCCCAGGCACCACAGCCTCGGAATCCCCCAAAGGCAGAGGTACAAGCCCCCCTTCGGGGATTTTGATCACCGCCACGTCGGTGAAGGGCCAATCGTGGCCCACCAGAGTGGCCTCACGCTCCTCGCCATCGTAGAGACTGACCGTGATCCTGACGGCGTCGCCGACCACGTGCTCGTTGGTGACGATGTAGCCTCGCTCGTCGATAATGACACCCGAGCCCAGGGAGGTCGGTTGCCCGTCCTCCTCCGGCAGCAGTACCCCCTCTTCACTGACGATGGCCACTACGCTGGGCAACGCCTTCTCCACCGCCTCAGTGATGGCCGACTCCTCGCTGAGGGTGACCACGCTGGTGCCTCCAACGGGCGTAGCGACGGGAGCAGTCACCTCCTCTTCGTCCTCGGATGCCAAACGGGCGGTCAGGGCTCCGGCCACGCCACCGGCTATGCCGCCCGCTATCAGCGACAAAACCAGAAGCGGGATCACCCAACGCCATGGTGACCGCCTCACTTCCGCACCCGGCCCTGATTCGGCAGAGAGCGACACGTCAAAGGAATTCTATCACAGCCCCTCAAACAAGCAAAATGGGAAGCCCGCTGCCGGTCCTTTGATTCATCTAAGCAGGATGAGGCGATGGATACCATGCGTCCTAGCTGCGCTCTTGAACGAGTACACTCGTCTTTACAAGATATCGATCAGGTCTTATAATAGCAATGCTGGCCAAAGTGGCTGAGGGTGTCGCAAGCTCTCAGTCTCTTTTTTCATGGTTATCCGAGGTGAAAGGCTATGACGGAAAAGCCTGTTCCTCTAACCAAAGAAGGCATGGCCAAGCTCCAAGAGGAACTGGACTTCCTGGTTACCGTCCGGCGACCTCAAATAGCTCGCCGCATCCAGGAAGCCAAGGAGCTCACCAGTGCCCAGAACAACGCCGAGTTCGACGATGCCAAGAATGAGCAAGCCTTCGTGGAGGGCCGCATTCTCACTCTGGAGCGAATCATCCAGAACGCCGCCCTCATCGATGAAGAGGAAGCCCATCACTCCAACCGAGTGCGGCTTGGCTCGACCGTTACCGTATCCACCCAGGATGGCCGCGAGAAGCAGTACACCATCGTTGGCAGCGCCGAGGCCAGCCCCGCTCAGGGCCGTATCAGCAACGAGTCTCCGGTGGGCAAAGCCCTCCTGAACAAGCGGGTGGGCGACGAAGTCAAGGCATCCGTGCCGGCAGGCACCATTCGCTTCACGATCCTCGCCATCAACTAGAGACCACAGTGATAGCAGCGCTAGGCGGGAGGCCAGTCAACAGATGGGCCGACCGCCTAGTTTGTGCCGGGGGTACACTAGCCTCTGACCGATATCTTCCGACTCAATCGGGAAAGAAGCATTGAGCGAACGAGGCCAGGAGCTTATCAAGCAGCGGCAGGCCAAGCTGGAGCGCCTGCGCGCTGGCGGCTTCGACCCCTATCC
>CAZXAF010000169.1:0-3918 GCA_964638905.1 uncultured Dehalococcoidia bacterium | reverse complement strand
TGGATGAGCGCACCGTCCAGGTGGACGGCGGCATGAGCATCCACGACGCCAACGAAGAGCTAGAGCTAGGCCTGCCGGAGGGGGAGTACGAGACGGTGGCCGGCTTCGTGCTCAACCAACTCGGCCACATTCCCCGCGAGGGGGAAAAGTTCTCCTATAACGATGCTTTGAGCCTGGTAGTCACCCGCATGATCGGTCGCAAGATAGAGCGCGTGCTGGTGACGCGACTGTAGATGAAGGTTCAACGGCTTCGGGTCACCTTCTGCCGCGGCGAGGAGGTCAAGTACATCACCCACTTGGACCTCATGCGCTTCTGGGAGCGGGCCCTTCGGCGGGCGGCGATCCCCCTGGCCTACTCCGAGGGGTACAGCCCCAGCCCCCGTATCTCCTTGGCCGCTCCCCTGCCGGTGGGCGTTACCAGCTCCGGCGAGCTGATGGACGTCTACCTCTCCCAGCGGGTCACCCCCTATGACTTCATCAAGGCCGTTAGCCAGCAGCTTCCGGCGGCCATGGCCATTAGCGAAGTGCGAGAGGTCGGCCTGAGCCTGCCGTCGCTGCAATCGCAGGTGCGCTGGTCGGAGTATGAGGTGGATGTGGCCAACGAGCGCTCGGGCGAGGATGTGCAGGAGGCGCTGGCCCAGCTTCTGGCGGCCGAATCGCTGCCCTGGAAGCATCAGCGGGACAAGGAGATGCGCCGCTATGACCTGCGCGCGCTGGTGCACGACCTCTGGCTGGAGAGCGTCGGCGATGGCCTCTGCACCCTGGGGATGCGCCTGCGCACCGACAGTCAGGGCTCCGGTCGGGCCGAGCAGGTGGCGGCCGCCCTCGGCTTCAGCGAGCCGCCTCTGCGCATCCACCGTCGCAGGCTCATCCTGGAGGAGACCTCTCCCGCCGTCCAGGCCTGGCGTCGCCACGGGCAGCCGGGGTAGGGAGAGGTTCGGTTAGGCCAATGCGGCTGATCCTGGCTCGGCATGGCGAGACGGATAGCAACAAGGCCGGCCTGGCCCTGGGGCGGGCCGACATCGAGCTGAACGAGCACGGGCGCTGGCAAGCCCAGCGGCTGGCGCTTTCCCTCAAGAACGAGCCGATCGACGCCATCTACTCCAGCCCCCTGAAGCGGGCCCTGGCTACCGCTGAGCCTATCGCCTCCTATCACGGCCTGGAGGTGCAGGTCGACGATGGGCTCATCGAGATGGACATCGGCCAGATGGAGGGCCTCGCCTTCCAGGAGCTGCGCGAGCGCTATCCCCAGTTCTTGCAGCTATGGCTGAGCGGTCAGGCGGCCCACGAGCCCATGCCCGGCGGCGAGTGCCTGCTCGATGTGCAGGAGAGGGCCTGGCAGGCCATCGAGAGGATACGCGAGCGCCAGGAGCAGCAGGGGACGGTAGTGGCGGTCACTCACAACTTCGTTATCCTCACCCTCCTCTGTCGGGCCCTGGGGTTGGATCTGGCTGACTTTCGCCGCCTCCGCCATGGCGTGGCCGCCAAGAGCGTGCTGGAAATGGGGAGGCATCGGATTGCCGTCGTCAGCTTCAACGATGCCTGCCACCTGGAGAGCGACCGGCGGGAAGAAAAGGCGACAAGTTAGCGAAAAGGCTGCCGGGGTATTGTGAGGGTTTGCGAGGTTGTGCTAAACTTGCCGACTAGTGGTGAGCTTTTCCTAGCCAAGGGGGCGAGCTTCTGAGCCCTAACTCCTGGCTGTCGCCGAGGCGATTGGTGCTGTTGGCCACCGCTGTGGTGGTTGTCTACCTCGTGTTTACCGCCGTTGGCAACGCGATCCAGTCGGTTCAGCTTGGGGGGGATGAGAGCAGCCTCAGCGATGAGGTGCAGGGGCTGGAGGACCGCTACGATCGCTTGTCCGCCCTGCGAGACTATATGAATTCCGACGAGTATATCGAGCGGATAGCCCGGCGCGAACTGGGACTGGTGGGCCCTGGGGAGATGGGTATCATAGTCCTGTCAACACCGACCACTGTCCCCGCCGAAGGCGTGGGAGAGGAGGGCTCGCAGGCCGAGCAGGGGCAGCAGCAAGACCGCTGGTGGGAGGACATCATCGGCCAGTAGCCGGGCGGCCCCGATCAGCAGCAGTTGGATAGGCTTGGGCGGCTGGGCGCCGCCCAGTTGTTTCTATGACTGGCGCCATGCAGTCGAAGAGAGGGCAAAATCTTGCGGAAGCTCGCGCCGGCAGTCGCTTTGGCCAGCGACTGGAGCGGCGAGTGCTCCGCTACATCCAGGGCCACGGCCTGTTCTCCGCCGCTGAGCGAGCGCTGCTGGCCGTCTCCGGCGGCCCTGACTCGACCGCTCTGCTCCTGGTCCTGGCCCACCTGGCTGCCGCCGGCGCACTGAAGCTCGACCTCTGGCTGGCCCACTTCGATCACGGCCTGCGCCGACGGGCGGACAGGGAGGCTGAGAAGGCCTTCCTCTCGGGGCTGGCTGCCAGGCTCGACCTTCCCCTCGTTGTTGGCCAGGGCGATGTGCGGGCCCACGCTCGTCAGCAGCGCCTGTCGCTGGAGGAGGGGGCGCGAGAGCTACGCTATCGCTTCCTGGCCGAGGAGTCGGAAAAAGTGGGCATCAGGGCGGTCGCCACCGGCCACACTGCCGATGACCAGGCGGAGACCGTGCTCATGCACGTCATGCGTGGCAGCGGCCTGGCCGGCCTGGCGGGGATGAGGCCGTCTTCCTCCTGGCCCTTCCCCGGCCACGAGCGCCTGCTCCTCGTTCGCCCTCTGCTGGAGGTGAGCCGAAAGGAGACGGAGCGCTACTGCCAGGAGGAGGGGCTGTCTCCCTGCCTGGACGTCACCAATGTCCTCCTGGGGCCTTTGCGCAATCGCATCCGCCACGAGCTATTGCCGCTGCTCCGCCGCTACAACCCCAGAATCGAGGGAGCCCTTCTCCGTCTGGCCGCTGCCAGCGCCAGCGACCTGGTCTACCTGGAGGAGACGGCCGGGGCCTTCTGGCGGGCTCTGGCTATCGAAGACAAGGGTAGCGTGACCTTTCGTCGCTCGCAGTTGGCTGATCTGCCTCCGGCCATAGTGAATCGCCTCTTGCTGGCCGCCTGTCAGCAGCTTCTGGCCGACGCCCGCCAGGTCGAGGCCGTCCACGTCCGCTCCATGGCCGAGGCCCTGGCCAAACCAGCGGCCGGCCATCTCGCCCTTCCCGGTGGCCTGACCTTCGCCGTCGACGGTGAATTCGTGCGGCTGATGCTGGGCCGGCAGGAGGCTCCCAAGGCTGCGCCCATCGGCGAGACGTCGCTGGCTGTTCCCGGCCGGACGACACTGGCCGGCTGGCTAGTCGAGGCGGATATCCTCTCCGGCCGGAAGGTGAAGGTAGGTGCCGACCCCTACGAAGCTTTCCTGGACTACCAGGCGGTGGGCAACCGGCTGACCGTGCGCAGTCGCCGCCGCGGCGACCGCCTTCGGCCTCTGGGCCTGGGCGGCGAGAAGAAGCTCCAGGACTATCTGGTGGATGCCAAGGTGCCCAGAGACGAGCGAGACGCAGTGCCCTTGGTGTGCGCCTCCTGGGGCATCGCCTGGGTCGTGGGTCACCGCATCGACGAGCGGGCCAGGGTGCGAGAGGCGACGGGAACGATCCTGCACCTGAAGTTTCGTCGGCGCCGTGCTTGAGACGGTTGGCGGGCGCTTTCCACACCTTGACAGGTGAGGCCGATTGGTATATATTTAAGGCCGGTTCGAGGTTCATTAACACGCTACGATGTACCCGCGTAGTCAGCGCAGGTTGACAAGCGCGGGTTATTGTCGTAGTATGTGTCTTCGGCTAGGTGGTACCTTAACAACTGAATAGCGGAAGGAAAAGTGTGGGCTCTTACGTTCGGTTTTGGTCCCGCGTAAGCGGGGTTGAAACATCCTGATGAGGGTTTGATCCTGGCTCAGGACGAACGCTGGCGGCGTGCCTTACGCA
>CAZXAF010000168.1:0-3920 GCA_964638905.1 uncultured Dehalococcoidia bacterium | reverse complement strand
GTGCTGCGGGATTCATCCCGCAGGGCTGAAGGTTTCACCCATGGCCTGGGAAAAGACGAGGGCCAGGCGGCTATCGTGCGCGCCTGACCCTCGCTGCTCGGGGCGAGCAGGAAGTGACAGCCGGTCGGAATGGCCGGCCGTCCTCGGGTGTTACGACTTCTTGCCTTCGATGACCGGACGGGCCTTGATCTTGATAGCCTTGGGCTTGGCCTCCTCGGCCTTGGGCAGAGTGACGGTCAGTATGCCGTGCTCGAAGGTGGCCTCCGCTTTGCCCTGCTCCACCTTGGTGGGCAGAGGCACAGAGCGGCAGAACGAGCCGTAGCGGAGCTCCCGCCGGTGGTAGTCCTCTCGCTTTACCTCCTCCTCGCTCTTGGCCTCCCCCTTGATGGTGAGGATATCGCCGGTGATGGAGATGTCCACATCCTCAGGCCGAACGCCGGGCAAGGGGGCCTTGACCACCAGGGACTCGTCGGTCTCGTAGAGGTCGAGCGGGAAGAGGGACTCGGCGGGCTGCCAGTGGACAAGGCGAGGGCCGTGGAAGAAGTCATCGAACACGCGGTCCATACGTTCGCGAAGGCCCCGCGTCTCCCCGAAGGGTTCCCATCGCATCAAACTTGCCATCGATACACCTCCTTTGTGTATCCATTGACTGTTCCTTTGATATGATCATAACAAGGCCACGCATCGTTGTCAAGAGACCTGATAATGCAGTTATCAAGATTCCTTCCGCGCATTTGACACCGACCCCCGCCTTCTATATAATCGGATCAGAGGGACGTGCCCATGGCCAAGAAGGACTACTATGCCATCCTCGGCGTCAAGCGGGGCGCCGGCGATAAGGAAATTCGCCAGGCTTATCGCCGCTTGGCCCGCAAATATCACCCGGACGTGAACGCCGGCGACAAGGCGGCCGAGGAGAAGTTCAAGGAGATCAACGCCGCCTACGAGGTCATTTCCGATGCCGAGAAGCGGCGCAAGTACGACCTCTACGGCGACCAATGGCAGTACGCCGACCAGTTCGAGGAGGCCCGTCGTCAGGGTGGCCAGCGCTGGTCCTCGAGCGGCCGCGGCGCGCCCTTCGGCGGGTCCGACAGGGGAGACTTCGGCTTCGGCGATCTGGGCGATGTGCTGGGCGGCCTATTCAGCGGTACGCGCACTCGCTCCCGTCGCGGCGAAGATGTCCAGCACATGATAGAGGTGGCCCTGGAGGAGGCCCACAGTGGCACTACTCGCGTCCTCACTATCCAAAACGAGGAGGCTTGCAGCACCTGCAACGGCAGCGGCAAGCTGGTGGGCGCTGTGTGCCATGTCTGCCAGGGCAGCGGCGTCGTCATGCGACCACGTCGCCTGGAGGTGAAGATCCCGCCTGGGGTTACCAATGGCTCACGGGTGCGGGTGGCTGGTGAGGGGAGGCCGGGCCGTGGTGGCCCCAGGGGTGACCTTTACCTGGTGGTGTCTATCATGCCTCACAAGCGCTTCAGTCGCCGCGGCGACGACCTGCACACGGAGGTGGACGTGCCTCTCCTGGACGCTGTCCTGGGCGGCGAGACAGCGGTGCCCACCCTCAAGCGCGAGGCCATGCTGAAGATACCGCCGCTGACCCAGAACGGGCAGGTCTTCCGCCTGGCCGGGCTGGGCATGCCCCACCTGGGCGGCGGCCGCAAGGGCGACCTCTACGCCAGGGTGAAGGTGATACTGCCGGCCGAGCTGTCGCCCGAGGAGCGGGAGCTATTCGAGAAGCTGAAGGCGGCGCGGAGAGCGGGATCGAAGGGATGAACGGACAGACACATGAGCAGAAGGCCCTCGACGCCTACTCGGAGGCGGTGAGCTCCGCTGCCGAGCGGGTCGGCCCGGCGGTGGTGAAGGTGGAGCCGGGGCGACGGCGGCGAGGCATCGGCAGCGGCGTCATCTTCGACTCCGGCGGCCGCGTCCTCACCAACGAGCATGTCGTTCGGGGCGCCGGCAGTGTGACGGTGACGCTGGCCGATGGCCGCCGCTTGCCCGCTGCCGTCGTGGGCGCCGATCCCATGGTTGACATCGCCGTGCTCCAGGTGCCGATGAAAGGCCTGCCCGTGGCCGAGCTGTATACCGGTTCGCTGAAGGTGGGCCAACTGGTGGTGGCCATTGGCAACCCCTACGGCCTGAGCTGGACGGTGACAGCGGGGGTGGTGAGCGCCCTCGGGCGGAAGCTGCCCCTGGGCGACGGCCTGGTCCTCCGCGACATCATCCAGACGGATGTGCCCATCAACCCTGGCAACTCCGGTGGGCCGCTGGTGGATGGCCAGGGACGAGTGGTGGGCATCACCACCGCCGTCATGCCCCACGCCCGCGGGGTGGGCTTCGCCGTGCCCATGAGCACCGTCCTGGCGACGCTGGCGCGTCTGCAAGAGGTGCGCCATCGGGATGGCGTGCGCCTGGGCATTCGGGCGGCCGCCATCGAGGGCGGTGTGCTGGTGCTGGAGGTGGAGCCTGAGTCGCCTGCCGGTCGCGCCAGCCTGCGCGTCCAGGACGTGATCGTGGCCGTGAACGGCCGCGATGTGGGGAGCGCTTCTCAGCTAGCCGACGTGCTGAAGGAGGTTCCCCCCGGCCAGACGGTGGAGCTCACCTTCCTTCGCCAGGGGCGCAAGGGCAGAACGACGGCGGTTATCTAGCAGTATGTGAGGTGAAGTACGTTGCAGGAGCGTATGATTCCGGAAGATGAGGAGCCCTGTTTCGTAATAAGCGTGGCGGCGCGCATGGTGGGCATGCATGCCCAGACCCTCCGCTATTATGAGCGAATGGGCATCATTGCCCCGTCACGTTCTCGGGGGCGCATACGTCTGTATTCTCAGGCGGACATTAGCCGCCTGCTCCAGATCCAGCGCCTGATCAACGACCTGGGGGTGAACTTGGCGGGAGCGGAGGTTATCCTGCGCCTCAACGATCGCATCCGGCAGATGGAGGAGGAGATGGAGGAACTGCGGCACCAGTTGCAGCGCATCCGCGACCGGCGCCTGCCCGCGCCGCCGCGGGAGGAGTGAGGGGTCATTCTAGAGGGGGGATAGGACAATGCCAACGCCGACAGAAGAACTGGTTGCCAGCATCAGCGAGAAGCTGAAGGTCGCCGCCAACGTCAAGGTGGTCTACGGCGAGCCACAGGTAGTCGAAGGCAAGACCATCATCCCCGTGGCTGTGGCCTCCTACGGCTTCGGCGCCGGCAGCGGGACGGGCCCTCAGGGGGAAGGCAGTGGTGGCGGCGGTGGTGGTGGCCTGCGCGTCAAGCCGCTGGGCGTGGTGGAGGTAACCGCCGAAAGGACGCGCTTCATACCCGTCATCGACGTCAATCGCCTGGCCACGCTGGGCCTGATTGCTCTGGTTGTGGTTCTCTTCTGGTTCCGGCGTACATTTCGGCGGCGGTAGCCGTAGCTGCAGGGCTTGAGCCCTGCGAGGGCAGACCTGAAGGTCTGCAGCTACGACCGGGCAGACAAGGTCTGATCGAGAGGTGAAGTCATCATGATGAGACAGGACAGATTCACGGAACAAGCCCAGGAGGTGCTCTCCGCCTCCCAGGAGTTGGTGCGCAAGGAGCGCCACGCCCAGTGGGACGTGGAGCATGTGCTCTTCGTTCTGCTGAACCATCAGGGAGGGCTGGCCCAGCAGATCCTGGAGCAGCTTAAGGTCGACTCCCGTCAGGTCAGCGAGCGGGTGGCGGCTGTCCTGGAGCGCATGTCCAAGCTGGCCTACGATGTCGTCCAGGTCTACACCACCCCTCGCATCGTGCGCATGCTGGAGGCGGCCAACGCCGAGGCCGAGCGCTTCAAGGACGAGTACGTGGGCGTGGAGCACCTGCTGATCGCCATCGCTGACGAGCGGGAGGGCGAGTCGGCCAGGATCCTGCGCGAGTTCGGCATCGACAAGGAGAGGATCTACCAGGCGCTGGC
>CAZXAF010000167.1:0-3921 GCA_964638905.1 uncultured Dehalococcoidia bacterium | reverse complement strand
ACGTTCTCCTCTCCGCGCGGCGGGTGGGCCCCACGGGCAAGGCCTACGGCCTGGATATGGTGGACGAGATGCTGGAGCTGGCCCGAGAGAACCAGAAGAAGGCGGGTATCGAGAACGTCGAGTTCCTCAAGGGAGAAATGGAGAACATCCCCCTGCCTGACGACTCGGTGGATGTGATCATCAGCAACTGCGTGGTGAACCTATCGCCGGACAAGGACCGTGTGCTGCACGAGGCCTATCGAGTGCTCAAGCCCGGCGGGCGGCTTGCCATCTCCGATCTGATCACGAGAGGCGACATACCGGCGGAGCTGCGGCGCAACCTGGAGCTGTGGGTGAGCTGCCTGGCCGGAGCGCTGAGGGAAGACGAGTACGTGGTCAAGCTGAAGGCCACCGGCTTCCGGAATGTTGGCGTCGAGGTCACCCGCGTGTGGACGCGGGAGGACATTCGAGGGACTGAGGCCGCAGAGATTGTTGACCGTCTGGAGCCTGGAGCAGGAGAGCAGGCGCTGGGGAGTATTGTCAGCGCGTTCGTGAGGGCACAGAAGCCGGCCGCTCGTGCAACTGGTTGCCGCGGCTAGGAGGCTCTTCTGTCCGTAGCCCAGGGGGCCGTTTTCTGCGATAAGGTTAGGCTTAACCCAGGCGCTGGGCCAATTCGGCAACCCTTCGGCCCAGCGCTTGTGCTTGCAGGCGATCGTCGTCTGTGACCTCGCCGTGGGCCGTCGCTCCGTAGTAGGAGCCGGACAGGCGCATCCGGTCGCTCCAGGGCAGGCCAACGATGATCATGCCGTGCGAGAGCAGCAGGTGGAGGAGCTGGAGAAGGGTGGCCTCGGTGCCGGCGGAGCGCGACCAGCCGGCGGTGAAGGCGGCGCCCACCTTGCCGGCCAGCTCTCCCGTCTCCCACAGGTCGCCGCTGTGGTCGAACCAGTCCTTGAGCTTGCCGGTGATGCCGCCCCAGTTGGGCGAGCCGATGATGAGAGCGTCGGCCTCCTTCAGTTCCTGCTGGCTGGCCTCCTCCAGGCGACGGTAGACGAGCTTAGCGCTGGGGACACTGCGCACTCCCTCGGCGATCGCTTCCGCCAGCTGTTCGGTGAGGCCGCCGCGGCTGTCGAACAGGAGGAGGACCTTCATCCTAGTCGCCCAGGAGGGTCTCGTAGCCCAGGGCGATGATCTCCTCCACGTACTCGGAGCGCCAGGATGGATTGGGGATGCGCAGGCCGCGCTCGCGGAACCAGCGGTGGAACTTCAGGTACTGATCCTCCAGGTGGCGGCGCCAGGTGTTCTCCTGGGCGAAGACCTGGGGATCGACCTCTTCCAGCCGCTTGTCCATGTCCTCGGGGTCCAGGTCCAGCTCTTCCCGCCAGTAGTCGGCCAGGTAGTCTAGGCTCTCCTCCAGGTTGCGCTGGCACTCGTCCAGGAGGGCAGCCATCATCTCCTCCTGGCCCACCTTGCGCCCACGCAGGCGCAATTCGCGACCGCAGGGCTCGCACAACACCACTAGCTTGCGGGCGTCGCATTCCTGGCGGGGGCTGCAATCCTGGCAGATGGGTGCAAACTGGCTGGCTAAAGAGGCACGCGAGTAGCCGACCATCACCTCTGGGACGAGGGCATCACAACGGGGACAGCGGATCCTGTTAGAGAGGATCTCCTCGATGGTCCTCTGCCAGTCTATCTGCATGGGGTAGACCTTTTCTGGCTCTTTTCTGTCCTCATCATAGCCTTTCTAGCCGCCTTGTCAACGGTTGCTCAGGCTCAGGGTGCACCAGCCGGCCTGACCGGGCGCCTCCTCCACGCCGACAGTAATTGAGCTGATATTGCCTCGGTCGGCCAGTGCCTCCGCCAGGCGATGGCAGAACCACTCGGCCAGGCGTTCGGCGGTAGGGTTGTCCAGGGTGAGCAGGCAGACATCGCTTTTGGGAATGACATAACGTCGACCAGCGGCGGCGATCTGCCAGGCATCACCCAGATCGGTGACATCGAGGGCCGGGTTGTCACGCGGCAGCAGGAAGCGGTGGTCGAGCTGCTGGCAGAGGGCCTCGCCGATCCTCTTGACCTCGCCGAAGTCCAGCACCCAGGCGTCCTCCGTGAGCTCGCCCTCCACCTCCACCAGCAGGGCGTAATTGTGGCCGTGCAGCGGCTCGGCCTGGCCCTGGCAGGTGGTGATGTGGGCGGCTGCGAAGCGCAGCGTGTTCCTCTCGACGCTGATCTTGTACTTCATGACGCTCGCTTATCAATGAGGCCATGATAGCGGGGGGCAGAGCTTGGGACAACAAGCGGTAGGGAGTGCGGGATCTTCCAAGGGCGATGATCGCACTATAACTGTTACGTCGACTACACTCGCCACGACGTTCGACATAAGGCGCAGCAGGAGCGGTCAAATTGCAGAGGCCTAGGGCCAATGTTACACTTACAGCGGCACCGGGGATATGAAATTGTGGGTGGATAGAGTGTAGTGAGGGAATGGTGGGCGATGACAAGTGGAAGAACGGAGTGGCTGATCCTGAGGGCTGTGCGCTGGGCCATGTTTGGCCTGCTGGTAGTCCTCCTGGCGGTGATGTCGGGGGTGGTTGGCTTCGCCATCGGCGGCGGTGGCGAAGACGGCTCTGGCGGTGGCTCTAGGCCCTCCTCCCAAGGCGAGGCGGACTTCAGCATCCTCGACGAGATCTACGGCGTCATCCGCGAAGACTTCGTCTCCCAAGATAGCGTCGATCCTGAGATGTTACGTCAAGGAGCGATTGACGGGCTCCTGGCCTCTCTGGGCGACGCGCACACCGTATACATCGATCCCGAGACCTACTCCCTGGGCATCGATATTGTGACCGGCCAGTTCGAGGGGATCGGCGCCCGCGTGGAGCAGGACTCGGTCAGCGGCGAGATAGTGATCGTTGCTCCCTTCCGTGATTCCCCTGCCGATAAGGCAGGCGTCCGCGCTGGCGATGTCATCCTGACCGTAGACGGCGAATCGACCGATGGCTGGACAGTGAGCCAGGCCGTTCGCAGTATTCGCGGGCCCCAGGGGACCGAGATAACCCTGGGAGTGCGGCACGAGAGCGGCGAGACCGAGGACATCACCATCACCCGCGCCACCATCACCATCCCTACTGTGTTCACCCACGAGCTTGAGGATGCCGACGGCAATCCTGTCAATGATATAGCTTATGTCGAGTTGCAGCAGATCAGCGAGGAGTCGGTGAGCGATCTGGCGACGGTGCTCGCGGACATCGAGGAGAAGGGTTACAGGGGGATTGTCCTTGACCTGCGGCGCAACCCGGGCGGGGCGCTGAGCGCCACGGTGGAGATAGCCGATATGTTCCTGGACAGCGGCGTTATCCTCATCCAGGTGGACAAGGAAGGCAACGAGGTGATCGAGCGGGCGGACAGCGGCGACATCGCTGAGGAGATACCCTTGGCGGTGCTGGTCGGCAGGGGCAGCGCCAGCGGTGCCGAGGTGGTGGCCGCTGCCCTGCGGGACAACGGTCGTGCCGTCATCATCGGCAGCACCACCTTCGGCAAGGGGTCGGTGAACCACCTGCGCGAGCTCTCTGACGGCGGCGCCCTGTACATCACCATCGCTCGCTGGCTGACCCCCAGCGGGGAGCAGATCGAGGGCATCGGCCTGGCGCCGGACATCGAGATAGTGCCCACTGAGGAGGACATCGAGCTGGGCCACGATGTCCAGTTGTTCACAGCCATCGACGAGCTCAGGCAGACGATCCAGGCAGCGGTTCCCTGACGATGGCGGTGAGTGAGCGGTGGCCGAGAAGACGATCACTGTTAACCGCAAGGCCCAGCACGACTATGACATTCTGGAGAGGCTAGAGGCCGGGATTGCCCTTACCGGCACGGAGATCAAGGCCATCCGCGATGGGCGGGTGAACCTGCGGGATGCCTACGCCCGCCCGGAGCGAGGTGAGATGTGGCTGG
>CAZXAF010000166.1:0-3927 GCA_964638905.1 uncultured Dehalococcoidia bacterium | reverse complement strand
CTTCCTCCGGCCCCGCCACCAGGTAGGCGTCGCACTTGTCTTCGAATATAACCGCCGCCGCTGGCTGGCCGTCCCGAAGCGCAACCGAGACGCTCCCCACGATTGCGGCATATGGGAGGACTCCCTCCTCCTCATCCGAAGGGCCACCACCGAGGCCGCCAAGGGTGAAGGCCAGCGTCAGGCCGACCGCCACAGCGACCGCCGCGACGACCGCGATGGCCCCGACGACCCACAGCCATCGCTGCCAGCGCGGCCTCTCGAGTCTCAGCGGCTTCCAGGACCAGCTCCAGTCCCGTTCCAGCCCGCTCCTGCGGCCTACCGGAATACGCCTCTTGTCTTGAAACCAGGGCATGTCTATGAGACCCCTAGTCTATATAGACGCTTGACACCCGCCGATAGCTACTCGCCTCCCGCCGGCCCCTTGTCAGAGGTCACCACTTGTGATAAACAACGAGCACCAGCCTCTGCACGAAAGGAGCTACGCCATGTTTCGAACAAGGATCACCGAGCTCTTCGGCATCAAGTATCCCATTATCTGCGGCGGCATGTACTGGATCGCTCGGGCCGAGCTGATAGCGGCAGTGGCCAACGCTGGCGGCCTCGGCTTCATGGTCGCCGCCACCTTCGAGAATGTGGACGACCTGCGCGCGGAGATCCGCAAGGCCCGCGACCTGACCGACGGCCCGATCGGGCTCAACATCAACCTGTTCCCAGCCCTCCGCCCCCAGCCCATCGAGGCCTGGGTCGAGATCGCCTGCGAGGAGAAGATACCGGTGGTCGAGACCTCCGGTCGCAGCCCGGAGGCGATCGTGGCGCCGCTGCATGCCGGTGGCGTAAAGGTAATGCACAAGGTGCCCGGCGTCCGCTACGCTCGCACCGTCGAACGGCTCGGCTGCGACGCCGTCTGCGTGGTCGGACACGAGTGCGGCGGTCACCCCGGCATGGACGAGGTGACCACCCTCATAATGGTCCCCGCGACCGTGGACGCGGTCAGCATACCGGTAGTAGCTGCCGGCGGCTTCGCCGACGGTCGCGGCCTGGTCGCCGCCCTGGCCCTCGGCGCCGACGCCGTTCTCATGGGCACCCGCTTCATGGCCACCAGGGAGTGCCGCGGCCACCCCGGCTGGAAGGATTGGCTGGTCAACGCCTCGGAGACGGACACCGCCTTCTGCATGAAGTCCATCAAGAACCCCTCACGGGTGATCAAGAACGCCGTGTCGGCCAAGGTGATGGAGATGGAGGCTCAGGGAGCCACCCTCGAGGAACTGCTGCCCATCATAGCCGGACAGGGAGGCGCCGTCTTCGACGACGGCAAGCTCGATTCCCAACTGGCCAGCGCCGGCCAGGCGATCGGCCTCATCCACGACGTGCCGACAGTGAAGGAGCTGATCGACCGAATCGTCGAGGAAGCGATCGAGATCCGCGACCGCCTGAACGCCACCATCCGCTAGCCGGCCGGAGCGGCCCTCAACATCGACCCGCGGAGCAGCGAACGCCCGGCGGGCACTGTCTTCAGGCCCCGACCTCGTTCGCGATGCTCGCCAGGCGCTTGGCCAGGTCGATCTTCTCGGCCAGATTGGCCTGTCGGAACATAGCTATCCGCTGAGCCTGAGGCGAGCCGGCCCCGTGCATGCACTCCACCAGCGCAGAGCAGCCCGTCATGCTCTCGATGAGACGGGCCACTCGAATCCTGGCCTCGGCAGGGAATTCAGCGGCGCCCTGAAAGTACTTCCGGACGTACCGCCCCACTACGGGATGTCGCAGGTCCTTCTCCGAGGGCAGAGTGCCCAGGATGCCGCCCGCTATGTCGTGAGCCAGGCGGCCTATCTCATACACGAACCTGGTGGTGTTCATCTTCACGGTGTTGGCCAGGAGGGGGTTCACATAGCAGACGCCGGAGGGTGTCACCTGCCCCTCAGCGGAGCAAGCCAGGGAGCAGTTGAAGAGGGTCTCAGTGAGGTGCACCATCTCCACCAACTTGTCGCGAATATGGGCGGCATCTGCCGTCCCGTTGTAGCGCGCGATAAGAGCGGCCGCCCCGATGAGCACGTCGGCCAGGCCGCCCTTGCATGCCCCGTAGTTCTGACGGTGGTAGGAGGAAAACGTCTCCACCACAGGCAGGGCAAATTCATACTCCCCACACATGAACACCCGCTCCCAGGGCACGAAGACATTATCAAACACAATCAGCGCTTCACCCCCCACGGAGCCGAAACGAGGGTTGCCTTGGTCTATCTCCCCTCCCAATTTCCGCTCGTCGTTCGTCTGCCGTCCAAAGATGAAGGTCAGCCCCGGCGCCTCAGCGGGCACAGCGAAAGCGACGGCATAGTCGCTGTCTTCCTCCCGCATGGCAGTGGTGGGCAGTACCACTAGCTCATGGGAGTTGACGGAGCCCGTCTGGTGCAGCTTGGCCCCGCGCACGACGATCCCGTCCTTCCGGCGCTCGACCACCCGGACGTAGACGTCCGGATCCTCCTGCCCGCTGGGACGCAGGCCGCGGTTGCCTTTGGGGTCGGTCATCGCCCCGTCGCACATGACATCCGTGTCCTGGACGTAGGCCACGAAGTCTCGCAGACGGCTGTGGTATTCAGTCCCGTGCTCTTGGTCGATGAGGTAGGTGACGATGTAGAGGGCGTTCAAGGCGTCGAAGCCGACACACCTCTGGAAGCAGGCGCCCGTCTTCTGCCCCAGAAGCCTCAGCATCTTCACCTTGCGCACCAGGTCATCAGGGCTCTGGTGCATGTGGGTGAAGCGGTTGATTCGCTTTCCGCTGAGATGGGAGGTGGCGGTCATGAGATCCGCGTACTGAGGATCGTGGGCCAGTTCATAGGTCATGGCCGCCGCGTTTACGTGCGGCCTGGTCAGCGGATGATCGACCACGTCCTCGATCTTCTCCCCGAAGGCGTAGACATCGCGCTTCAGCCTGCGCAGGCTTTCCCGGTATTCGTCTGCTGTCATCATCGTTGCATCTCCCAGTCCCGTGCCTATCTCGCGCTGCGACCTCTGTCTCCGGCGTATACTCTCTTACTTCATTGTAATCCCCGAAACTGAAGCTATGTCAAACGAGAGCCTTCTTGACAAAGGAGCCCTGGCTGAAGATGATCGCTTCAGTGTTGCCAGCCTGGCTCGCACGATCGGCATCGATGCCGCCAGTGGACGGAGCAAACGATGAGCAAGATAGCACCCGACTGGAGACAACTGCCCCTGCTGCGCGTCGCTCTGCCGACCATCGCGGCTCTTGCCCTGGCCGCCCTGCTGGCGGTTGCCTGCGGCGGCGGACAGAACGAGGGCCCATCTGCCACCGCCGTCCCCACCCTTGCCACCGCCACCCCCATTGCCAGCGCTACCCCCCTTGCCACCGCCGTCCCCACTGTTGCCCCGCAGGACCTGACCGAACGCGGTCCCTTCGCGGTGGGCGTGTCAACCCTGACTCTCGTGGACGAATCACGGCCCACCGACGCCAACGGCTCCTATCCTGGCGCCGACAGCCGCACTCTGGTCACCGAGGTGTGGTACCCGGCGGAGGGCAGAACGCAGTCGGCTGAGCTTCGCGATGCCCCCCTGGACCTTTCGCAGGCACCCTACCCTCTGATCGTCTTCAGCCACGGCTACACGGGCGTCCGCCGCCAGTCGGTCTCCTACACAACCCATCTGGCCAGCCACGGCTATATCGTCATCTCGCCTGACTACCCGCTGAGCAACGGATTAGCCCCCGGCGGCCCCAGGGCGGGCGATGTCCTCAACCAGCCCGGCGACGTGAGCTTCCTGATCGATAGCTTCCTGGGCTTCGCCGATGAGCCGGGCAATCAATTCGAGGGCGCCATAGACGAAACGGCCATCGGCCTCACTGGCCACTCCCTGGGAGGACTGACGACGCTCCTGGCCACTTTCGGCCCCCTGGCCGACCCCCGCGTGAAAGCGGCCGTG
>CAZXAF010000165.1:0-3954 GCA_964638905.1 uncultured Dehalococcoidia bacterium | reverse complement strand
GGCCTACCGATGGAACCGGTCGAACAGCCAGGATGTGAGCAGCATCCCTGCGGTGCCGGAAGCCAGGCATATAACCATCAGCATGAACAGTATTAAGAGATCGAGCCCTTGGGTCGCCCCGTAAATGACGGCGTACGCAGTGACGCCGACAGTGTAGGCCAATCCGGTCTTGTACCTCAGTCTCATGGGTTCTAGTGGCACTCCCGCAGTTGACTAATCCCGCGCGGCAGGTAAGTGATCACGTTCCAGACGTTCTCCGGGCCGGCAGCGTAATATGCGGCGGCACCGCTCGTTGCCGCGGCCCCTCCTGAATAGATCACACTACCGTTTTCGTCTCTTGCCTACGTAAGTACCGCGCCCGCAGGTAATACAGCTCGCTCTCGCTGTCCCGCTGCTCGCCGGTGTACAGCCAGTAGTTCCCGCTGCCGCCGCTCTGCACCCTTACGTCCCCGAACACGTCGTACGCGTAGTCAGCCAGCTTGTCACTGGGCCTCGATGGGCGTTGGCGAGCCACCCGTCGGAGCGGCCTCCGTGATAACGATCTTCCAACCTCTTTTCTTCAACTGGGCCCATGTAAACGTTTCAAAATAGACGACCCTACCGTCCTCGTCCCGGGCTTCAAAGTCTTGCGTTCCGCGGAATTCCAGCAGATCCAAGTTCTGCTTCTCGAAAGGGCCCAGAGTTACTTCAGGCCTTCCATTGATAAGCACTTCAAGCCGCTTGTCCGTCCGGTTCTGATATTCCACTGAGTGACCCGGATCACAGGCGGTAGCTCCCCCCAACAGGGAAGCCGCGACGAGCAGGGCGAGGAGGATCTCAACAGGTTTACTTTGGATGAGCGCTTGAGTTTGCATAGACCTCCCTATCTGGACAGCATCACTCTTTGGCTCGCTCTGCGCATTCTTTTTCCGCCAGTTCAGCCTCTCTCGAATTTGCCTGGATCCCGAGGTCATTGCTGTGGCTCAGGAGAGCTCGGCAGGCTACCGCCCGACTGCCGGGATACCGCTAGCAGGGACTGCTCGCACGCCAGGCTGACGGCCTCGGGCGTCAGGACAGGCGGGTGGCCGTCGTGCTCAGCGTTGTCAATGACAATGGCAACTATGTCCCTGGCCAGGCAGCCCTTGAGCTGGCCGTTGGTGGCATCAATGATCGAGTGGATAGCTTGGGCCAGCGTCTCCTCCGAGCACTCGATCTGCCGTTCCTCGCATGCTCGCCGCAGGATCTCCTTGAACTGGCTAGGCGTCGGAGGCGGCACGCAGACCTTGTAGGGTATTCGTCGCAGGAATGCCTCGTCCGCCAGGCTGGCCGGGTCAAGGTTGGTGGAGAACAGAAGGTTCACACGAAATGGGAGGTCAAGGCTCTCGCCCGTTTGGAGCATGAAGTTGTCGCGTCGGCGTTCGAAAGCCATGATCCAACGGTTGAGGATGTCCCTCGGTGGGATCTTCTGACGGCCGAAGTCATCCACCACCAGAGCGCCACCTTGTGCCTTCAAATGGACGGGCGCCTGGTAGAAGTGGGTAATTGCGTCGTAGCCTAACTCCAGGGAGTCAGCGGTGAGTTCGCCCCCTACAAGTACGCCCGGCCGCCGGATCCTCACCCACCTCCTGTCGTATGCTCCGCCCCCATTCGCCGATGGCGATGACTCGTCGTCGCCTTCCGCTGGAGCACTGACCGGCTGGGCATCGGCCGGTATGTGCACGGCGGGATCGAACATCTTGATGACCTGGCCATAAGCGTAGAGCGCATAGGGAACGAGCACGGTGCCGCCCAGATTGCGGGCGAAGAGATCAAGGAGATGTGTCTTACCGTTGCCGGAGGGGCCGAAGATCATCGCGCAGCGGCCAGAATGAAGGGCTCGCTGGATAAGATCGGCTACCTTGCCGTCGAGCACCAGCGCCCCGATCGCTTTTTCTATCGTCTCCCTGGGCGGTCGCCATCTTTCCCTGGCTTGGTCGCCGACAACCTGCTCGTATTGATCCACGGTCACCGGCGCGGCGCCGGCGTAGCGGCAGCGGGCCAGAGCTTCCTCCGCCTTCAGTCGCCCCTTGTCTGTCAGTGTGTAGCGATAGCCTGCGCTCATCGAGCCTGACGAAGCGAGAACCTCGCATAGCTGGCTTTCTTTGAGGGTGGTGAACAACTCATCGATCAGTCGTGATGGCAGTGCCACTAGTCGCGAGATGTGATCAGCTCTGGCCGTTTCGGCATAGTGGATCATCTTGAGTATGAGTTCCATCAGGAATGTTGGCGACAGCCCGGTTTCCTCCAGAGAAGCTGGGGCCGGCGGCAGATTGGGGATGCTAGCGGCGTCGCCCTGAGCTGCGGCCTCTTGGTCTAGCCGCTTGTCCTCGACGGTGCCTGCGGGGCCTGAAGAGAACGCTAGCATGTCGACTGTGTCCATAAAGCCTCCCAAAGGCTGGCATTGGCCGTTCCCAAGGGGCTCTCGGCCATTCCGGCTCGAGGATCCTGGCTTGGGACCGGCTATGACTACTGCGCTAATCAGATCAGGTCTATATAGAGAGACTCATTTCTGGCCATTGCGTTTCGCTTGGTGCAATGCTTTGTCTGCTTGACTCGCCGCTGGTGGTCGCTTTGCGCATCAGGATGGCAAGATCGATAATCTCTGTTGGTCGGGCAACTCTCTCATCAGCGAGGAGGGCGTCATGTCTGGCATTGTTCACCGAACGATCGAGACGAACGGCATCAATATGCACATCGCCGAGGCGGGCGAAGGTCCGCTCGTGCTGCTGCTGCATGGCTTTCCGGAGTTGTGGTACTCCTGGCGGCACCAGCTCCCGGCGCTCGCCGCTGCCGGCTACCACGCTGTCGCGCCGGACGTGCGAGGCTATGGCCGCACCGACGCGCCGGAGGCGATCGAGAGCTACACTATGCTGAACCACACGGCGGACGCCGTCGGCGTGCTGGACGCTCTCGGTGAGGAGACGGCCGTCGTTGTTGGCCATGACTGGGGCGCGCCGATGGCCTGGCATTGCGCGCTACTCTACCCGGAGCGGTTTCCGGCGGTCGTCGCCCTCAGCGTGCCGTACATGCCGCGCGCGCCGATGCCTCCGATCCAGCTAATGAAGCTGAGGTTCGCCGACAACTTTTTCTACATCCTCTATTTCCAGGAGCCTGGGCTGGCGGAAGCGGAGCTGGAGGCCGACGTACGCAGGTCGATGCGCCTCTTGCTGCACAATATCTCAGGCGACGCGCCGCATGATCTATGGCTGGCGCAGAAGCCGAAGGATGCCGGGCTCCTCGACGGGATGGGCGAGCCGGAACAGCTACCATCCTGGCTGACGGAGGCTGATCTCGATTACTTCACAGGTGAATTCGAGCGCACCGGCTTCCGTGGCGGGCTCAACCGCTACCGCAATATGGACCGCGACTGGGAAGAGCTGCCGCAACTGGCTGATGCGAAGGTGCAGCAGCCGGCGCTGTTCATCGCGGGTGACCGCGATGGCGTACTCACATTCACAAGCATAGACGCAATGAAGGCAAACGTGCCGAACCTGCGAAGGGCGTTGATGCTTTCGGGCTGCGGCCACTGGACGCAGCAGGAGCGGCCTGCCGATGTCAGCGCCGCCCTTATCGAGTTCCTCAGGGAACTGCGGTAGCTCGCTGTGAAGCCGCGTGGGGCGGCGTTTCCACTGTTCGATTCTCGGAGCCGGCGACTATGGTTTCCTTCGCGCTGACGGTCTGAGGGCTGTCAGTTGCTTGTCTTTGCTTGCTGCTTCTGCGGGAGCCGCCAGCTTCCCGTCTTGCCTTTCCACCAACCCTATAAACGCCTTCACTACCGCGGGGTCGAACTGAGTGCCGGCACCACGCTCCAACTCCGCTATCGCTTCCTCTCTCATTAGCGCCTCGCGGTAGACGCGCTGGTGGATCATGGCGTCAAACGAATCCACCACACTCAGGATGCGCGCCTCCAGCGGTATCTTTTCACCAGACAGGCCA
>CAZXAF010000164.1:0-3967 GCA_964638905.1 uncultured Dehalococcoidia bacterium | reverse complement strand
TCCGAGTGTCAAGGGAAAGTTAGACCTTAATCCGTTTGACATCGGGCCCTACATCCACATCGGCCCCGGCAAGGTCGACCTGGAGATCAGCCAGGCAGCCGTGCACCTGATAGTCCACGGAGAGATGACGATCGACGGGGTCGGGTCCGGCCTGGTCGACTTGAAGATCACGCCGAACAGCTACGAGCTCACGGCGGAGGCGAAGCTGTTTGACGCCTTCTGGGCGTACCTCGATGCGAACATGACGATCGTACCGCCCACCTATCAAGCCCACGGCGAGCTCAAGGCGGAGTTCGGCACCGCGATCGCCAGCGCCCTGGAGGACGAGACAAGGAACGTGCGCGCCTTGCTGGCGACGCTCGACCAGCTCTACGCGGACTTCCAGGACCCGAACAAGGACCTGGACGACCTCACCAACTCGCTCGTCAACCTGGCGCCCACGCTCAAGGCCAACGGCGCCGACGGGCCCCTTATCGACCTTATGGTGGCATTCGCGGCCGAACTCCAGAAGGCGAAGGCTGCCGCCGAGGCGGCCGGCATGTACCCGAGCCTCGACCAGATCGTCAACGTCATCCTGGGGGGGGCCACGATCACGATCACCAACGGCACGCCTGGCTGGTGGGTCTACCCCGAGTGTGTAGGGGTCTACTATAAGGAAAAGTGCTACGGTGTGTGGATCCCTTCGAAGACGACCTGCGTGACCTACTATGACGGGTCTACCTGCTGGTTCATCCCGCCGATCAAGTTTACAATTCCAGGAATTTGCCCCAGCATCATCAATCTCCCGGCTTACGGCTATTCATGCAACTCTCAGGGCCTCAAGAACCTGGCCGCCGACGCCGTCGACGATGCGTTCTATGAGATCTTCGGGGCGCACTTGGGCGACGTGCTTCACGAAATGGCGAGTGCGGAGCTACCCGTCCTCTTTGACATCAACTGCGCGGCGTTCGACATCGATCTCGGCTTGCAAGCGGACAATACGGTATGGCTTTTCCTGGGGATCACGCTGCTCGGCAAGCCGGTGGTGTGGGAAGGCAGCTGGGACTTGGATGCGACGCTCACTCAAAACATTGGAAACAACAGGACGTTCCTCATAAACTTCATCAAGAACATCCTTGGGGGACAAGAACCGAACGTGTACGAAAAATGCACGCACACGGCGCCGGGCCCGCCGCCTGGCGGCAAGCTGGGCACGCCGACGGACCTTACGGTCGCCGCCCCCGCCCAGGTCTCGGAGGGCCAGGCGTTCACCCTGCACGGAGAGTTCACCGAGGAAGGCGTCAGACCGGGCGACGTGCGTACCTACACGATCGTCTGGGGCGACGGGAACACCACCACTGCAACCCTGCCTTCCGGGCAGGCCAGCTTCGACGTGCAATACACCTACGCGGACGACCCGGTTGGAAACAATGACAACCGGCAGATTGCCGTCACAGTCACGAACGCCCGGGCCGGGAGCGCTTCCACCAGCAGGACGATCAAGGTCGTCAACGTGAACCCCACCGCCGGGACTCCGCAGCTCTCGGCGGCGTCCGTGTGGGAGGGAGACACGGTCACTGTCACCGGCAGCTTCACTGATCCCGGAGTGTCCGATACGCACACGGTGCTGGTCACCTGGAACGACGGCAGCCAGCCGACGGCGGCGGTCGTCAACCAGCAAAACCGCACCTACACCGCGCAGCACATGTACCTTGACGACAATCCGACTGCAACGGCTCAGGACACGGTCGAGATATCGGTCCAGATCACCGACGACGACGGCGGTACGGCCCAGACCCAGACGTCACTGGCGGTGAAAAACGTGACACCGCAGTTGACGTCGCTGAGTGTGACGCCCCTGCCGGCGCCGGAGGGGCTCTCGGCGATGGCCGAAGAGCCGGGCGGGGAATTCTTCGAGGGCGACCAGTTCATGGTTGAGGGCGAGTTCTCCGATCCCGGCAGCCTGGATACCCACTCGGTCAAGATCGAGTGGAAAGCGGAGGGCGGGGACTGGCAGGTCTTCAGCCAGACCGGGGTCGAGTTTTCTCAGCGGAGCTTCTCGATCACCTTGCCGCTGCCCGACGATGACCCCACAGGCACCCCTGAAGACCCGGTCACCGTGAAGGTCACGGTGGAAGATGACGATCTCGGGACATTCTCTCAGGAGTTCCCCATCATCTTGAAAAACCGCGACCCGGAGGACGTGACCGTCACGGTCGACCCGGTGTCGATCGAGGAGGACGACACGGTCGACGTCACGGTGGAGTGGGCCGACGCGGGCCTGGCCGACACCCACGTCATCGTGATCGATTGGGACGACGGCAACCAGACCGTTCTCGACGCCATAGAGGTCGGCGAGCGCGAGGCCCAAGCCTCGCACCACTACCGGGACGACGCCAAGACACCGAACCCGGTCGACACGTACACGATAACGGCGACGGTCACCGACGACGACACCGGCTCGGGAGCTGGCAGTACAATCCTGACCGTCAACGACGTGCCGCCGGTCGTCAGCGTCGACACAGATTCGCAGTCGGTGCAGTACAGTGACCCGATCACCGATGTGACGGTCATGGCGACCGACGTGGAGACCGATCCACTGTCGGCCACGACATCGTGGGCTGGCGGCGCGGTGGCTCCGACGGGCGACCTAGCGAACGCCGGGCTGCCGGATTGGCTGACCCTGTCGGCCGACGGAGACTGCCTCACGGACTCGGACGCCAACCTGCGGACGTGCGCGTGGACACTGTCGCCACAGTTAAGCGGCGCCGGCGTCCACAGTGATGCCGCTCCGGGCCTCTACACGGTGCGGGTCAAGATCACCGACGACGACACGCTGTTCGCCACGGTGGACACGGTCATCGAGATCCTGCCTGAGGACGCCATCGCCTACTACGTGGGCCCAACGTTCGCCTCTACAGTGTCGGCGCGCAACGGCAGCGCCGACATTGAACTGCGCGCCAACGTCCGGGACATCACTACGGCGCTCCCAGGCCCGGACGCACCGTGGGACCCGTATCCGGGCGACGTCCGGAACGCGACGGTGACCTTCGTGGACGCGGAGAAGTCGCCGGGTGATGCCGGTTACGAGCTGTGCAGCGCTCCGGTGGACGCCATCTTCATCGTCGGCGGCCAACCGGACACGAACATCGGCACGGCCGAGTGCGTGTGGCATGTCGACATCGGCAATGCGGACGCGGTGCCCTTCCACATTGGCGTCGTGGTCGGCGGCCGCTACACGAACGACTTGTTCCCCGAACAGACCATAGTCACCGTCGCGAAGCCGCTTGACAACTTCATCACCGGTGGCGGCTACCTCGTGCTCGAGGCAAGCGAGGGTGCTTACGCCAGCAACGACGGCAGCAAGGCCAACTTCGGCTTCAACGTTAAATTCAACAAGAAGGGCACGAACCTACACGGTCAAACGACGCTGCTGTTCCGGGTTGGCGATCGCACCTACAAGATCAAGACCAATGCCATCGAGTCCCTCGGCGTGGTCGATCCCACGGGTGAGCCGCCCCGGACGGCGCAGTTCGAGGCGAAGGCCACACTGACCGACGTCACCGATCCGGACAACCCCATCGCCCTGGGTGGCAACCTGTCCTTCCAGATGACTATGACCGACTGGGGCGAGGCCAGCCATGCCGACACCATCAGCTTCACGCTGTGGGAAGGCAAGAAGGGACGAGAGCAGCGTCTGCTGTTCTCGAGCGCTTGGGACGGCAACCGGACGGTCGAGCAGCAGCTCGCAGGCGGCAACCTGACGGTGCATGGGAAAGGCAGCGCAGCGCAGTAGCCTTTCAGGTCGGCCAAGCAAACAGAGGAGCGGGACCTGGGTCCCGCTTCTCTCGTGTTGACTGCCGCTGGTGGCATCTTGCACCATCACACCGCCGGCAGATGTCCTTTCAATCATCACAATGGGTGCCTTTTCGGTTGACATTCACGCGAGCGCTGGGGTCTGGAGGAAGACGAGTGAGTCGGATTGCTG
>CAZXAF010000163.1:0-4042 GCA_964638905.1 uncultured Dehalococcoidia bacterium | reverse complement strand
GTCCCACCCTCATCATCAGCGGCAGCGACGACAAGATCGTGCCGGCCGAGAATTCGCGCATCCTGGCCGAACGCATCCCGGGTGCCGAGCTCGTGGTGCTGCCGAAGGCCGGCCACGGCTACCTGGTGGAGTGCGCCGAGGAGTCCAACGCCATCGTCCTCGACTTCCTGCGCCGCCACCGGAGCGGCCCCAGCGACTAGAGCATGGTATCCACAAGCAGTGAACCAGTGCGGATAGCCCACGGCTTTGGCAACAACCGTCGGCGGTTGTTGCGCGCCCTCATCGGGCCGGTGGACCTCATCGAGACCGACGTCCGGTTCCAGGACGGCAAGATGGTCATTCGCCACGAGCGCAAGCTGGGCCCTCTGCCCGTCCTCGTCGATGAGAGGGTTAGTCTGCACATCAAGAGCGCCCACAGGTGTCGGCTCCATCTGGGGAGATGGTACGTAGCGCTGCAGGGTAACTCCTTGACCTTGCAGGAGGTCCTGGCCAAGGCCAAGGACAAGCGAGGCTTGCTTCTCGACCTCAAAGGGGAATACGGGGACCGAGAAGAGGCGTTGGCCCAGGCCCTGGCAGAGATGCTCGAGCGCATGGGCATGGGGGAGCAGGTAACCATCTGCGGCCAGAATTGGTCTCTCCTCGGGCACCTGCGCGCAGCCGCTCCTCATCTGAAGGTTTACTACTCCATTGACCGTCCCGACCAGCTCGAGGCCTTCCAGGCGATGCTCGAGCACGACCCCATACGCGGCATTTGCTTGAACCAATCGCTGATAGAAGAGCCGCTGATCGAACGCTTGAAGGCTCTGGGGATAACCATCTACACCTGGACGGTAGACGACCTCTGGCGCGCCCACGAGCTGCTGGAGCTCGGCGTGGACGGGATCATCAGCAACAGCCTGGAGACGTTGGGACTCCTGGGCGCGAGCCCCGGCGGGCAGCGCCAGGCCTAGGTTCCGCGCGGTATGACGTGCACAGCCGTGGCCTTGAAGGAGGCCGCCACCTCGTCGCCCACCCCCAGGCCCAGCTCCTCCAGCGATCGCTTGGTGATAATGGCCACGAGCGTGAAGCCGCAGTCCAGAACCACTCGCACCTGACCGCCGACCGTCGTTATGCGGCGGACGGTCCCCCGCAGGTGATTGCGAGCACTGGTCGGATGGCTCTCGAGCCCGGCGGGCTCCAGGATCACATCCTCCGGCCGCAGGCACACCAGCACCTCGGCTTCAGGATCGAGGGCGGGCGCCATCGCCTGCACCGCTGCACCGCCCACGTCGATCGTCGCCAGGCCATCGACTAGAGACTGCACCCGTCCGCCAACGATGGTCTCGACGCCCACAAAGGCCGCCACCTCCTCGTCCACCGGGGCAGCGAAAACCTCCTCCGTCGTCCCCACCTGGCGGATGCTGCCGCCCATCATCACCGCCACCCGGTCGCCCAGGCGGAGAGCCTCCGCCCGGTCGTGGGTGACGAAGACGGCGGTCACGCCCGTGTCCCTCAGAGCCGCCGACAGATCGTCGAGCAGTTCCTCCCGGGTGGGCTGATCGAGGGCACTGAAGGGCTCATCGAGCAGCAGCACCTCCGGATCGAGGGCGAAGGCGCGGGCCAGGTTCGCCCGCTGCGCCTCGCCGCCCGAGATGGTGACGGCAGAGCGCCCCGCCAGATGGGCTATGCCGAACCGGCCCATCCAGTGCGCGGCCTTCTCCCGGCGGACCGAACGGGGCGCTCCCCGCAGTCGCAGGCCCATGGCGACGTTGTCCGCCACCGAGCGACGGAGTAGCAGCGGATCCTGAAACACCACTGCCATGCGGCGCCTCAGGGCCAACTCGCGGCCGTCAACCGGCTGCCCTTCGAACAACACCCGGCCCTGGCGCGGCCTGTGCAGCAAGGCAAGCGTCTCCAGCAAGATGCTCTTGCCCGCCCCGTTGGGGCCGACGATCACCAGCACCTCCCCTGTCAGGACGTCCAGATGCGGCACGTGCACGATCTCGGCTTTGCCGAGCCGCACCCGGACGTCCCGCAGGGAAAGCTTGGGCTGACTCAAGACCGCCGTTCCTGCTGCTGCACAGTCGTCAGGATCAGGTTCACGAGGAAGATCAGGGCCAGAAGGATCAACGAGAGGGCGATGGCCGGCGCGAACTCGCCCTTGCTGACTTCCAGCCATATGGCGGTGGTCATCACCCGCGTGTCCCCCGTCAGGTTGCCGCCGACCATCTGGGACGCCCCCACCTCGGAGATGGCGCCGCCGAAGCCCGCCATCACCGCCGCCAGCAGCGGCAGCTTCGCCTCCCACAGCACCAGCCAGAGCATCTGGAGGCGCGAGGCGCCCAAGCCATATAGCTGGCTCCTTAGCCGCGGGTGGAGGTTGCGCAGGGCGGCCGCCGTGAAACCCATGACGATGGGCGCGGCGATGACGGTCTGAGCGATCACCATCGCCGTGGGAGTGTAGATCAGCCGGAGCTCACCCAGCGGCCCGCTTCGCCACAGGATGATCGCTATGATGAGCCCCACGACGACTGGCGGCAGGCCCATGCCGGTATTCACCAGGCTGAAGGCCAGGTTGCGGCCCGGGAACTGGTTGAAGGCTATCAGCGAGCCCACCATGATGCCCAGGAAAAGGCTGACCGCCGTGGCCGAGCCGGACACCAAGATCGAGCGGACCGCAATCTCCCAGACGGAGTAGTCCCCCGTGCGGATGATGCGAGTAGCTTCTCCCAGCCCGTTCCATATCAGGTCCACGGCCCATCACCTCCGGCTTGTCTATTCTACCCCGAGATCCTCGTACGTCTTGTCGGCGTCCGGAATGAAGAGCTGCTCGCCGTACTCGTCCACCCCGAACTCACCGATCATTTGCTGCACCTTCTCCGATACTAAGAAGTCCGCGAATGCCTTAGCTCCCTCAGCGTTGACCATGTCGAACTTCTCCGGGTTCACAAGCATGACGGAGTAGACATTCAGGAAGTCCGGGTCGTTCTCAAAGACAAGGGCCAGCTGGATGTTCTTCTTCTGCGAGAGGTAGGTCGCCTTGTCACAAAGGACGTACGCATCGTGCTGGTTCGCTATCTGCAGCGTGGCGGCCATCCCCTGGCCGGCCTCCTCATACCAACCATTGCCCTTCGGGTCAACCCCGGCCTCCTCCCAAAGGGACAGCTCCTTCTTGTTAGTGCCAGAGTCATCGGCACGGCTTACGAACGTCGCGCCATTGTCGTAGATCGCTTTCATCGCCGCCACCGCTGAGCCGGCGGTCTTGGCGCCTGCCGGGTCATCGGCGGGGCCCAGCAGCACGAAGTAGTTGTGCGCGACTAGGCGGCGGTCTATCGCCGACCCGTTCTCGATGAGCACCTTCTCGGAGGCGGGCGCATGCACAAGCATTACGTCGGCGTCGCCCCGCTCACCCATCGCCAGCGCCTGACCGGTGCCGACGGCGATCGCCTTCACATTATACCCGCTGTCCTTCTTGAACTCGGCAACCAGAACATCCAGCAGTCCGGTGTCCTGTACGCTCGTGGTCGTAGCGAGGATGACGTCCTTTGGGCCGCGCACCACCGGAGTAGGCGTCGGCGTCGCCTCGCCCTGCGGCGTCTGAGTCACCGCCGGGGTTGCCTGGGCCAGCGGCGTCTGGGTGGCCGCCTCTTCCTCTTCGCCGCAGCCCACGACCACCACCATTGCGAGGATTGCCAGAACTGCCAGCAGTCCCGTCCATATCCAGCGTCTCACAGTCTCCGACCTCCTTTCGGAAAGCGTCATGCTTGGCTGAGCATAACGACCCTACAAAAAAATTACCTGCCCTTGCCGAACGCCTCAGCGAAGTCCCGGCTGACGTCCGACTGGGCCGCCGCGCGGAAGGCGCGATAGCGCGTGAGGAGTTGCTCACCCTCCGTGGTGAGCCTGGTTCGGCCGCCGCCGATTCCGCCCGCCTCGCTCTGCACCAGTCGCACCCCCAGGTTGTGCTCGATCTCCTTGATCTTCCCCCAGGCTCGCCGATAAGAGAGGCCCATCCGCTCCGCGCCTCCCCTGATGGAGCCCGTCCTGGCGATATGGTCGAGAA
>CAZXAF010000162.1:0-4084 GCA_964638905.1 uncultured Dehalococcoidia bacterium | reverse complement strand
GCTCAGGGCGATCTGGTCGAGAAATCTTTGTGATACAGGCATGGCTACGGCCCCCGGCCGGGGGCCATAGCCATCTTAGCATAAGGACTGCTGCCTACTTCAAGGAGAACGGCGGATATTCGTCGCGAAGCAGAAGGATGTAGACCTCGACCCGCAGGGTCCACCTCATCACACCCTGGCCAAACTGCCAGAGGCCGTCGGGGTAGCGGCCGGTGAACAGCACGGCGAACCAGCCTATGAGGGCCGTAACCCCCCAGGCGATGAGTACGAAAAGGAGCGCTATCGCCTGCGGAATGACCAGCAAGAAGCGGAAGCCCACCGTCCAGCGGTTCCTGTCCTCGACGACAGCGGGGAAGTCAGCCGAAACCGGGTAGTCCCCGTCGCCGAAGGGAGGATACTCATCGCGCAGGAGGGCCTCATAGGCTAGGGCGCGTGCCCGCCAGCGCAGGTAGTACTGCTGCAAGCTCAGGATGCCCTCGTTAGCCCGGCCTGTGAACACGATGATGAACCAGTTAATGACCGCCAACACCCCGGCCACCGTGCCCAGGGCCCCCGTCCGGTCACCGCCGACCCCAATCCCGAATCCCGGGCCTCCCACAAGCAGCATGTGCGGGATGGCGAGGATCAGCCGGAACGCCACTGTCATGCGGTTGCGCTCTGTGGTCTGAGGCTCCACCTCGAAGGAGACCGGGTAATCGGCCATCGCCGTGCTCCCTCCCGAGGAACTTCCACGATACAGATACGGCTGTGGCTCCTGGTTGGGGCGACAGCTATCTTAGCACAAGGCGAAGAGGACGTCCGCAGGACGCTACCTGGATCTCAACCTCTCGCCGCAGCCTGAGCAGAACACATCGTCGGCCTCCACTCGCGCCCCACAGTGAGAGCAAAACCGGCGTTCCGTCGTTTCTGCCAGCGGAGGAGCACTGGGCGGTGGCGCAGCTACTGGACGCTCCTCTGCTGGCGCGCTAACGCCGATCAGCGGAGGCGGCGGGATCGCCTCAAAGCGCGAAAGCAACTGCTTGTAGGAGACAGTCTCCAAGCTGAACAGGTAATAAGTTGCCACAGCCAAGAGGGCCACGACCAGAGGCCCAAGAGCTGGCAACCACCCTTCAGGCTCCACACCCTCCACACCGAAGGCGTTAGCCAGCCCGCCGCCCAAGAACCACATGCCGGTGAGGAAGGCGATGACCCAGGAGACGCCGAACAGAGTGTACAAATAGGTCCGGTGGAGAAAGAATGTGGCCCGAAATTCCTCGTCCTCTGTGATGCCCCTTAGGCGCCTCTCAGCTTGGAACCAGTGGTAGGCCCAGATAGCCGCGCCGACGAGGATGGCAGTAATGGACGAGGCCAGAGCCTCGCGATAGCCCTTGTCTCCGACGGCCTCCTCAGATATGAGTCGGGCTATGGTCGTGCTAGTAAGGACCGACAGACCAATCACAAGTGTCGCGAAGCCTGCGAAGCTGACGACGTAGAGATACTGACGCCGTCCAGCCCCTGGAGCTACGGCATGCCGTACCCCAACGTCACGGAAGATAATGTAGAGGACGAGGGGTATCAGGGCCCAGCCCACAAAGAACATGGCCAGCGCCCAGCCAATGGACGCCTTGCCCCGCTCGGTAGCGTCGAAGTATACCCACATCGTCAGGGCTAGCCATAGAATGAAGAATCCGATGCCTATCGCCGACATTTCACACTTCCTACGCAATCTGCGATTCCAGCACGCCGCCCCAGTAAGGCGACGGCCATCCCGGCACAGGGGGGCCGGTCTATTTTAGAGAGAACGGCGGGTACTCGTCGGTGAATAGATAGAATGCGTAGGACGACACGCGGAAACCCCAGCGATTCACCGCCACGCTGAAGTCGAACAGTGGGCGCGGGTACCTGGCCCCGATCAGGATCGCAAAGAAGGCGATTATCAGCACTATGTAGTAGACGATCCCCAGGAGCATCAAGACGATGTAGTGGGGCAGCGCCAGCAGCCACTTGATGAAAGGAAGCCAGCGGTTCAGATCGGTCGGATACTCCACGTCCATATGCACCGCCTGCTCCTCGTCCAGGGCAGGGTAGTCATCCCTCAGGAGCATCAGGTAGACGCCAATCCGGTACTGGTAGCGGAGGAAGTTGACCATGAAGTCGAACCACCACCGCGGGTACTTCTTCCTGAAAAGGATGGTGAGAAACGCTGCGCAGGGAATATATGCGACCGCGCTGATGATCGACATGACAACCAAGTGTGGGAAGATCAGCAACCACTTGAAGAAGATCTTCCAGCGCGAGAGGCGCTCGGGGTAGTCCACATCCAAGGTGACGGGATAACCAGCAGCTCCGCTAGCCATGGCACTCCCTCCTCCAAAGAAACATTAACGGCGCAAACTTACAGGGCAAGACCAAGGTTGTCAACCCCACCTCACTCAAAGATGTACTTCACCGTCTTCCATAAGGCAAAGCCCGGCGAGAAGTCCAGACGGGCCGGGTCCACCCCCGAGGGCAGCTCGAAGACGACCTGCACCGTTGCCCCCTCGTCATCCTCCAACTCCTCCGGCGCGAGATGACCGTCGACCATTGCCAACTCGGGGCCGTACTTGTCCCCATCCTCGTCCTTGAGCTTGAAGTCCGACTCCCCGATGTCCACGTCCTGATTCCTACCGTTCAGCATCGAGAACTCGAACATGACCAGGCGGCTACCGGGGGCGGACTCCAGGAGCGTCTCCTCCTCCGACAGCGGATCGGTCGCCGAAAGTAACTGCACCCACACATCGTTGAATTCCACCGTCGGCGCCGGCCGGCCCGCCTGCAGCCCAGCGTAGTCCACCTCCACCTCCAGCTCATCGCCCACCAGTATGACGCCGACCACGCTGCCAGCGATGATGCCGCCCGTCAGCAGAACGCCGATCACAGAGGACACGAGGTAGGCGTCGCCGCCGGCCGGCCCCGCCGTCGCCGACAGGTTGAAGGGTGGGTACTCATCGGTCAGGGAGAGGAGATAGGCGTTGACCCGCGTGCTCCAGCGGACTACCCCCGCCACGTAATCGAACATCCCCCGCGGATATCGGCCGGCGAAAAGGATGAAGAACCAGGCCAGGATGGTCACCAGCAGAGCGCCGACCCCCAGGAAGCTAAGAATAATGAAGTGGGGGATAGAGGTGATCAGCTTCCAGATGGCCACCTTCCAGCGGATCAGCCGCTCCGGATAGCGGACGTCGAAGTTGATGGGATAGTCACCCTCAAAGGGCGGATAGACCTCCGCCAGGAGAAGGCAATAGCCGAGGGCTCGGAGTTGCCAGCGGTAGAGGGCGATGAAGAAGTCGAACAGCCAGCGGGGGATGCGCCCTCGCACGATGATCGCCAGCCAGGAGGCCAGGATCACAGCGTCGGCCGCCGAGGACACGACGGCCCAAAAGATGAGAACGGGAATCGCCAGGAAGATGCGGAACAGCGTCTTCCAGCGCGACATGCACTCCGCATATGCGGCTTCAAAGGTTACCGGATAGGGAGCCGCTTCAGCGATAGCCATAGTCGAACCCCCTTCTTCAGGCAGCGGTCCGCGCCGAGGCTTCGATGATCGAGCGCCAGATTGGCAGCCCGCCCTCGCCTCCCAGCAGGGCCTCGCTCGCCCGCTCGGGGTGAGGCATCATCCCCAGCACGTTTCCCTCCTCGTTGACGATGCCGGCGATGTTGTTGGCGCTGCCGTTGGGGTTGGCCTCCGGCGTGACCTGGCCATTCGCGTCGCAGTAGCGGAAGGCCACGCGCCCTTCGGCCTCCAGGCGGGCCAGGGTCTCGGCGTCGGCGTGGTAGCGGCCCTCGCCGTGGCCGATGGGGATGGCCAGCACCTGCCCCCGCCGGCAGGCCCTGGTGAAGGGCGTATCGTTGTTCTCCACCCGCAGGTTCACCCACTGGCAGCGGTACTGAAGGCTCTCGTTGCGCATGAGAGCGCCGGGCAGCAACCCCGCCTCGCAGAGGATCTGGAAACCGTTGCAGATGCCCAGGACGAGCTTGCCCGCCCGCGCCTGGCGCACTACGGACTCCATGACCGGCGAGAAGCGGGCGATGGCCCCCGCCCGCAGGTAATCGCCGTAGGAGAAGC
>CAZXAF010000161.1:0-4086 GCA_964638905.1 uncultured Dehalococcoidia bacterium | reverse complement strand
GTAGCGGCGCCGCTTGTCGAGCGCTCGCCCCTCGCCGTACAATGCCCCCGTGATGGGCCATGAGGTCGATGTCCGCCAGCGTCTGGAGGAGCGAGAGCGACTGCTATCGCCGTTCGCCGCCAGGAGTTACCAGTCGCGCGGGCGAGAGCGGCCGGAGGAGCCATCGCCCCTGCGCACGGAGTTCCAGCGCGACCGCGATCGCATCATCCACTGCAAGGCCTTTCGTCGCCTGAAGCACAAGACGCAGGTGTTCATCGCCCCCGTGGGCGACCACTTCGTCACCCGCCTTACCCACACCCTGGAGGTGGCCCAGATCGCTCGCACCATCACCCGCGCCCTCAACCTGAACGAGGACCTGGCGGAGGCCATCGCTCTCGGCCATGACCTGGGCCATCCGCCCTTCGGCCACGCCGGTGAGGAAGCCCTGGACGAGCTTCTGCCCGAGGGCTTTCGCCACGCGGAGCAGAGCCTGCGGGTGGTGGAGCGCCTGGAGAACGGTGGCCGCGGCCTGAACCTCACCTGGGAGGTGCGCGACGGGATCGTCAACAGCTCCAAGGGTCGGCGGGACATCCTCGCCGACACCCTCGGCATGCCAACCACTCTGGAAGGGCAGGTCGTACGGCTGGCCGACGCCGTAGCCTACATCAATCACGACATCGCCGACGCCGTGCGGGCCGGCATTCTGACCGACGACGAACTGCCCGCCGCCGTAATCGAATCCCTGGGGCGCGAGCACTCCCAGCGCATCAACACCCTGGTGGGCGATATCGTCGACCACTCGTGGGCGGCCACCGGCCTGGTGGCGAGCGAGACCTCTCCCCACATCGGCATGGGGACATCCGTCCAGGAGGCGGCCAATGCCTTGCGGGAGTTCCTCTTCCGGCGGGTCTACCTGTGGGAGGATAGGCGAGCGGAGGTGGAGCGGGCCAAGCAGGTCGTGCGTTTCCTGTTTGGGTATTATGTGGAGCGGCCGCAGGAGATCGATAGCGATTTCCTGATCCCATCGGACCCTCCCTGGCGGCAGGCGGCCGACTACGTCGCCGGCATGACCGACCTGTTCGCCCTGAATACGGCCGCGCGTCTGGGGTTCAAAGAGAAAGGGCCTTGAAAGCGATGGTGTTTCCTGGGCGAAAGAGAGCTGTGCTTCTGCCGCGCAGAGGGGCCGTCAGGATGTAACTTTTCGCGGCATCTTATGTTCTATATTTTGGTGGGGTAATCGCTGATGTATAATGAGCCCTACCCATTTGTTCGATTGGTTATGTCATGAGTGCCATCGATGAAGTGAAGCAGCGGCTGGACATAGTGGAAGTCGTGGGCCAGTACGTCCAGCTCCAGAAGGCGGGCCGCAACTACAAGGCGATCTGTCCCTTCCACGCCGAGCGGGCGCCGTCCTTCTTCGTCTCGCCGGATAGGCAGAGCTGGCACTGCTTCGGCGCCTGCAACACCGGCGGCGACATCTTTTCCTTCGTCATGAAGAAGGAGAACCTGGAGTTCGGCGATGCTCTCCGCCTGCTCGCCGAACGAGCGGGCGTCACGCTGGTCGAGCGGCGACCGGAGGAAGAGGCCGAAAGGGACAGGCTGCGAGAGGCCAATGAGGCCGCCGCCAGCTTCTACCATCGGATGCTCGTGTCTAACGAAGCAGGCCAGAAGGCGAGGCGCTATCTGGAGGAGCGGGGCTTGGACCTGAAGACGATCCAGGACTTTCAGCTTGGCTACAGCCCGAGCGGTTGGGAAAGCCTCTGCCAGCACCTCAGAGAGCGTGGGTATGCGGATGGAGAGCTGGTGGCGGCCGGCCTGGCCGTCGAGGGCGAGAGAGGGCTGCGCGATCTCTTTCATCAGCGGATCATGTTCCCCATCGCCGACTTGCGAGGACGAGTGGTGGGCTTCGGCGGCCGCTCGCTGCCCGTCGAGGGTGAGGAGGAGATTCAGCCCAAGTATCTGAACACGCCCCAGACGGCCACCTTCGACAAGGGCGGCCTTCTGTACGCCCTGGACAAGGCGAAGGAGCATATCCGCCGCGAAGGTCTGGCGCTGATCGTGGAGGGATACATGGACGCCATCGCTGCCCACCAGCACGGCTTCCCCAACGTGGTGGCCTCGATGGGCACGGCCCTCAGCGAGCGTCAGGTGCGCCTCCTGAAGCGCTTCAGCCGCGATGTCGTTCTGGCATTGGACGCTGACACCGCCGGCCAGGAGGCAACGCTGCGAGCGGTGGAATACCAGGAACTACTGGGGCGAGACATCCGAGTGGTCATCCTCCCCGAAGGCCGCGATCCCGACCAGGTGATTCGAAGCGATCGGGAGGCCTGGTCAGCTCTGCTGGCGAATGCTCAGCTGTTGCTGGACTACAAGTTCGATGCGGTGAGATCAGCCCTCGATCTCTCCCAGCCGCGACAGCGCTCGCAGGCGACGGAGGAACTCCTGCCCCTGGTGGCAGCCATCGGCGACAGGATCGTGCAGGCCCACTACCTGCAGCGCCTGGCCCGCCTGGCTCAGACTAAGGAATCGATCCTCCATCAGATGATCGCTCGCCAGGGGCGCGGCCGGGGACGCGCCAGAGAAGCCGCCGCAGAGGAGGAGGCGCCGACGGAGGTCAAGCCTCCGCGCGACGTACCCGAGGAGCACTGCCTCCAGCTCCTCCTGCATTACCCGGAGCTGCGAAGCGAGGGGTTGGCTCTCTTGCCCGACCTGTTCTGGCAGACCGAGAACCGCGAGCTGCTCCAGCTCTGGCAGCGGGTGGATGACCTGGACGAACTGGCGGTGATGATCCCTCCAGAGTTGGAAGGGCATTTCCAGCGCCTAAGCGGTACGTCGCTGCCGCCCTTCCCGCCTCAAGTCGCGCTTGAGCGCCTGCGCGGGTCGATCGGCAGTCTGAAGAAGCGAGAGATCCGCCAGGCGAAGGAGCTTGCGGGTGCCGCCCTGGCCGCTCGAGAAGAGGAGAGCGGCCCGACCGGGATCGAGGAGCTGGCCGCGGCTGCTCACGCCTCGTCCTCGGGCTCGCCGCCCGGGGAACTCGAGTCGGGAGAGCTGTCCCCGACTGCTGTCTTGATCTTGAGAGACAAAGAGATCGGAATAGAGCTGCATAGACGTAGTAGAATAGAGACGGGTGATGATCGAGACCTCATCGGCAGTGGGCCGGAGGAGGAAGTGAATGACTGAACCCTTCGACAAGGGGAGTCGGTTTCACGATTTCCTGTTTCGGCGAAAGCAGCGAGGGGACCGCGACGCCGATGACCCCTTCGAGGAGCAAGACGAATCGGAGGTGGATGAGGAATTTGTGGAGGAGGGAGTGAAACGCCTGTTGCATGAGGAGGAAGAGGACATCGTCGAGCAAAAAGAGGGGCCCTTGCCTCGTCTGAGCCGTCAGGTACCGCTGGCGCTGGGAGAGTGGGCAGAAACTGCAGCGGGGGCCAAGCTAAAAGGGGACGAAGGGGTCGAAGTTGATGTCGAGATGGAAGAGCCGGAAGGCATCGACGACCCCGTACGGATGTACCTGCGCGAGATCGGTAAGGTACATCTCCTTACCGCCCAGGATGAGAAGCAGCTCGCCCGCCAGATGGAGGAGGGCAAGCATATCCAGCGGTTGGAGAGGAACTGGCAGGAGGCCAACGGCTACCCGCCCACGGCAGCGGATGTGATGGTCGTTCTCCTGGAGGAGGTGCATCATCTGGGGCCGGTAAAGGATGTGGTGGTCAAGGCCTTGGGTCTCAAGAAGCTCCCTCTGGCTCGTCTTGTCGGTGAACCTGCTTTCCGCGAAGCCGTGGACGGTGAGATCGACCAGGAGCTAGCCGAACGCATGGCGGAGAGCCTTCCCGTCGACCGTGGGGAGGCAGAGCGCTCGCTGGTTCGCATGTCCATCGTCACTCATATCCTCACGCCGGAGCTGGTGGCGCTGGCCATGGTGGCTGGCGGCAGCGAGAAGGCGCTTCTACCGCCCAAGCGGGACCTGGGTGAGAAGCTGTCTCACTATGAGGACCGCTTCCACGCCCACCTCTTGAGGATCAGGGAGAACGGATTCAGAGGCGAGAAGCGCCTGACCGAGGCCAACCTGCGACTAGTGGTCAGCGTAGCCAAGAAGTACATCGG
>CAZXAF010000160.1:0-4116 GCA_964638905.1 uncultured Dehalococcoidia bacterium | reverse complement strand
AACCCCCGACCTTTTGTCTGCCAGACAAACGTTCTCCCTCTGAACTACAGCCCCAATTCGTGCCCATATGGTAGCAGGAAACCGTCGCCGGAGGCAAGCCGACTGCTGCGGCGGCAACTGGTTCATGATTGGTGGGGGTCCTGGCTCAGGGTTCGCACACAACCCCAGCCTGAAGGCTGGGGCATGGGGAAAACGGATCCGATGCCCCCGCCTTTAGGCGAGGGTCGAGAATCAAGCCACCAACGGCAAGCCGACTGCTGCGGCGGCAACCTTGACACAGTCCTGGGGCTGGGCCATCATGCGGCTGAATCTTGGCCGTTCTTGTTATCTGACCAGGAGGCGTTGCTCATGCTGGCCCTGGAGGGAATCCGCGTCCTCGATCTGTCCCGCCTGGCTCCCGGCCCCTACTGCTCGATGCTCTTGGCCGACCTGGGCGCTGATGTCGTGATTGTGGAAGAGCCAGCGGGCGCTGGCGGCCGCTCGGCTGAGCAGGCCGCTCGCCGCCTGCTGGAGCGCGACATCAGCGAGCGGGCTATGGCCTTCGATGCCCTCAGGCGCAACAAGCGCAGCATCGCCCTCGACCTCAAGAATGATGCCGCTCGTCAGGCCTTCTACAAGCTGGCTGAGACGGCGGACGTGGTGCTGGAGGGCTTCCGTCCTGGCGTGATGAAGCGCCTGGGGGTTGACTACGACACGTTGAGCGGCATCAACCCTCGCATCGTCTATTGTTCGCTCTCGGGCTACGGCCAGGATGGACCCTACGCCGGCCTGGTGGGCCACGACATCAACTACATCGCCATCGGTGGCGCGCTGGGGATGATCGGCTGGCCGGATACGCCGCCGGCCATCCCCATGAACATCATCGCCGACTTTGCCGGCGGCGGCCTCTACGCCGCCTTCGCCATCCTGGTGGCCATCGTCGCCCGTGAGCGAACGGGTAGCGGCCAGTACGTCGACATGGCCATGACCGACGGCGTCGTCTCTCTCCTGGCCTTTGTGGCCAGCCAGTACTTTGCCTCTGGCGTTGCCCCTCGGCCCGGCCAGAGCTTCCTGAACGGCGCGATGCCCTTCTATTGCGTCTACGAGACCAAGGACGGCCGGTGGCTAAGCATCGGTTGTCTGGAGCCCTGGTTCTGGCAGGCCCTCTGCCGCGCCCTGGGTCGCGAGGACTTCATTCCCTACCAGATGAGCGCCGAGAAGTACCCGGAGATGTTCGACTACTTCCGCCGGGAGTTCAAGACCAGGACGCGCGACGAGTGGTTCGAATACCTGCGCCAGTTTGACATTTGCGTGGGGCCTGTCTACAGCCTGGAGGAGGTGTTCGACGACCCTCAGGTGCGGGCGCGGGACATGCTGGTGGAGGTTGAGCATCCGACGATGGGTAAGGTGCAGCAGGTGGGCATCGGGGCCAAGTTCTCCCGGACGCCGGGGTCGGTGCGCAGCCTGGCTCCTCGCCGCGGTCAGCACACGGAGGAGGTCCTTCTCGACCTGGGCTACAGCCAGCAGCAGATAGAAGAACTACAGGCGGAAGGGGCGATAGGCTAGTTCAGGTTGGCTTTCTTCGGCGGCTGCTCGCCTCGACCAAGGGGCGCAATAACGATGGGAGACCCGCCCGCAGGCGGGTCTCCCATCGTATTACCAATTGGCTGGCCAGGCTCAGATGGGCGGTTCAGCTACAGGTTGAGGTCGAAGAAGAAGATGCCCGGCGCTAGGCCGCCCGTATCATAGATCTGGGCGACATTGGCCAAGATCCCCAGAATGATTGCGAACACCAGGAAGCCGGTGAGGTTGGCCAGGATCACCTGCCGTGGCTCAGCATCAGTGGTGGCCTGGATGGCCGCGTTCGACAGCAGAAGCGTTGTGGCGACAGCGAACGCTCCGAAGGGTACGGCCAGCACCGAGATGACTATCAGTAAGGAGATAGCCATGGGGGCGAAGGCCAGGCCCATCGTCCGCAGCATCCGGTTCATGTCGGCCGCAGCGCCGAAGACGCGGGAGAGGATCATGGCGCTGATGTACACCCACAGCAGCCACAGTGCTGCCATGAAGATGCCTCCGAGGATGAAGGTCTTCAAGAACGCCTCGAAGTTCTTCTCATCGGCGCCCGGAATGTTAGGCAAGTCGATCTCGAAGATCCACCACAGCCACGATCCGAGCCCTGCGAGAAGACTGGCTACCAGCACCACCGCCAGGGCTGGCACCGTAGCCGACGCTTCGTCCTTCACGTCGTCGAACACCGTGAGGTCGAGACGGATCAACCGCGCCAGCCAGTTGCCCAGATTCTGAAAGCCACCGGTTTGAAACTCCATACTGTGCCCTCCTTATAGGAAAGCTATCCTCCGCGAGCCTTGGGGCAGGTAGTGTTCGCTGTGCCGCCCTTGTCCAGCTACGATCTCTGCATTTATAAAGCATTAGCGCTCGCCTGTCTAGCTGTTTTCGGCACTTAATCAACCCATTTCCATCAAAATTCGCCGCTGCATATGGAGAGCAGGCATCTATGCTATGGGCGCTTTGTGGAAGCGACGGCTAGCGCAGGGGGCGCTTGGTGGGGGCACCAGGGCGGCGAGGATAGGCGGCCGGAGTGGGCGCTAGCTTCTCCACCAGCACCAGCGTCAGGGTGGGGGTAGGGGAGGGGAGAGGCTCGGCGGAGACAATGCGTCCGCCACAGAGTGCCAGGGCGCGGTCGGCCTCGGCCATCTCCTGGGGCGCGCGGCTTCCCTTGGGGGTTGCCAGGAAGCCGCCCACTTTCAGGAAGGGCAACGCCAGCTCGACCAGGACGGCCAGGGGAGCGACGGCTCGAGCCAGGGCCAGGTCGTAGCCTTCACGATGAGCGGGCTCGTGGGCTACGGTCTCGGCCCGGCCGGTGACCACTGTCACGCCTTCCAAGGCTAGTCGGGCGACCAGGCGTTCCAGGAAGGCGGTCTTCTTGCGCGTGGCTTCCAGGATGGTCAGTCTCAGGGCAGGGTGAGCGATCCTCATGGGTAGGCCGGGGAAGCCAGCACCGGCGCCCAGGTCAAGGACCCTGGCCATTTCGCCGGGCTTGAGCACTCCGGCTCGATGGAGGGCGGCACCTACGGCAAGCGATTCGCCGAAGTGCCGCCTCTGCACCTCCTGGTAGTCGGTGACGCTGGTGAGGCTGACATGCCGATTGGCGGCAATGAGCTCGTGGTAGTACTCCTCAAACTGTTGCAGTTGCTGAGCGCTCAGGGGGAGGCCGAGGTCTTCGGCAGCACGGGCTAGAACCTCCATGGGCATGGATAGGGCTACTGCCTTTGTGCTACTTGGGAGAAGCTTCGATGTAACGGCCAAGGAGACATAAACGTCTATATTATGGTAAGCGCAGGACGGGGAGTGCCGGCCTGGATCAACCAACTCCCCGCCCTGAACACGTCGGGTCCGGCTTTCGGGCCCTAACGTTAAGTCATTATACCATGCCTGTCAACTTGTTATGACAAACTCTTTAACCATGGGGACCCGATTGTGGCGGCCAGTGGCCCTGGGGCTGCTCTTCGTAGCAGCCCTATTTCTGTCACTGGCCGTCTCTCCTGCTGAAGTAGCTAATGCACAGCTAGGGCAGGATGAGCAGGCAGTACTGGATCTGATCAACGCTCATCGGGTGAACAATGGCTTATCGCCCCTGAATGTTTCCTCAACTTTAACTGATGTTGCCCTATGGATGAGCCGCGACATGGCCGAGAAGGACTACTTCAGCCATACCGACTCTCTGGGGAGAGACCCCTTCGAGCGGATGGCAGACTTCGGCTATGACTACAACACCTGGAAGGGCGAGAATCTGGTAGCGGGCAGTGATACCCCCGAGCTGAGCTTCCAGTTATGGCGCGACTCGCCGGGTCACAACGCCAACATGCTCAACCCCAACTTCGTGGTGGTTGGCCTGGGCAAGGCCTACGGCCCCAACTCCACCTATGGCTGGTACTGGGCTGCCGAGTTCGGCGGACTTGACGATGGAGGCAGTCCGCCGCCGACGAATCCGCCTTTGCCGACGCCCACGCCAACCCCTACGCCTACGCCCACACCTACGCCCACGCCAACCCCCACACCTACGCCCACACCTACGCCCACGCCAACCCCCACACCTACGCCGACGCCTACGCC
>CAZXAF010000159.1:0-4128 GCA_964638905.1 uncultured Dehalococcoidia bacterium | reverse complement strand
AATACGGCGGCGGCTCCCTCACTGCCCTGCCCATCATCGAGACCCAGGCGGGGGATATCTCCGCCTACATCCCCACCAACGTCATCTCCATCACCGACGGCCAGATCTATCTGGAGACCGACCTGTTCAACGCCGGAATCCGTCCGGCCGTCAACGTGGGGCTCTCAGTGTCCCGTGTGGGTGGTACCGCCCAGACGCGCGCCATGCGGCAGGTGGCCGCTCGCCTGCGTCTGGACCTGGCCCAGTTCCGCGAGCTGCAGGCCTTCGCCCAGTTCGGCACCGCCGAGCTAGACGTGGCCACCCGTCGCCAGCTGGAGCGCGGCCAGCGTCTCACCGAGGTGCTCAAGCAGCCTCAGTACGAGCCCATGCCTCTGCATCAGCAAGTGGAAATCCTCTACGCGGCGGTGAACGGTTACCTGGATGACGTGGAGGTGGCCAATGTGCAGTCCTTGGAAGCCGCCTTCCATCGTTTCATGGAGGCCAACCACCCCGACATAGGCAAGGACATCGAAGAGCATAAGCAGATCACCCCTGAGACCGAGGACAAGCTGAAGGCAGCCATCGTCGAGTTCAAGAAGAGCGCCCCCCTAACGGAGTAATCATGGCTACGCTGCGCCAGATTCGCCGTGGTTCGAAACCGCCCCGATGGGGTCGGGGCGGCCTCGGTAAGCTGTGGGATGCCCCAGGCTTCAGCCTGGGGTGTGAGGGCCTCCCCTAATGGCTACGCTGCGCCAGATTCGCCGACGCATTCGCACCGTGGAGAACACGGCCAAGATAACCAAGGCCATGGAGCTGGTGGCTGCCTCCAAGATGAAGCGGGCCCAGACGCGCGCTCTGGCCGGACGCCCCTATGCGGAGAAGATGCGCTCGGTTCTGGCCAGCCTGGCCGAGGTCCTGCCTCTTCAGGAGCCCGAGGCCATCCATCCGCTCATGCGTCGGCGGCAGGTGCAGTCCATCGACATCGTTCTCATTACGCCCGACCGCGGCCTCTGCGGCGGCCTGCCCGCCAATGTCAATCGCCACACCGCCTCCTTCATCGTCGAGCGGCAGTTGCCCGCCAGGCTTATCTGCATCGGCCGCAAGGGGCGCGACTTCTTCCGCCGTGCCGGCGTGCAGATGACAGCCGAATTCATCGGCCTGGGCGACTACCCGGGCTACGAGGACGTGCGGCCCGCCGCTCGCGTGGCTATGGATGACTACATTCACGGCCTGGCCGACGAGGTCTATCTGAGTTATGCTTTGTTTGTCAACACCATGGTTCAGCGGCCGCAGATCTTCAAGCTGTTGCCGGTGGAACCTCCCGCGGAGGCGGCTACCTGGGGGGTGGACTACATCTACGAGCCCTCGCGGGGGGCCATCATGGGCGAGCTTCTGCCTCGCTACGTGGAGCGGCAGCTCTACGAGGCGCTGCTGGAGGCTCTGGCCAGCGAGCAATCGGCGCGCATGGTGGCCATGCGCAGCGCTACCGACAACGCTAAGGATATGATCCGCGAGCTTACCCTGACCTATAACAAGGCCCGCCAGGAGAGCATAACCAAGGAGCTTCTGGAGCTGACCGGCGGCGCCGAGATACTTAGAACGGAACGCTAAATTGTTGAATGTGAATAAGCTTGTGAAACGGTGATGCCATGGCAAAGGGAAAGATAGTCCAGGTTATGGGCACTGTGATAGACGTGGAGTTCCCGGCGGATGAGCTGCCGCCGATCAACAACGCTATCGAGGTGGACATGGGCGGCAGCAAGATGCTGGCCGAGGTGCAGCAGCACCTGGGCAACAACTGGGTGCGCTGCCTGACTATGGGCAGCACCGACGGACTCCGCCGCGGCACCGAGGCCGTCGACCTGGGCAGCCCCATCAAGGTGCCGGTAGGGTCGGGCACCCTTGGTCGCCTGTTCAACGTATTGGGTGAGCCCATCGACAACCTGGGCGATGTTGAGGCCGCAGACCACTGGCCCATCCATCGTCCGCCGCCCTCTATGGAGGAGCAGGAGACGACGACCACCGTGCTGGAGACCGGGCTCAAGGTCATGGACCTCATCTGCCCCTTCCCCAGGGGGGGCAAGGTGGGCGCTTACGGCGGCGCCGGCGTGGGCAAGACCGTCGTCATCATGGAGATGATCCGCAACATCGCCCGCGAGCACGGCGGCACCTCCGTCTTCGCCGGCGTGGGTGAGCGCTCCCGCGAAGGCAACGACCTCTGGTTCGAGATGAAGGGCTCCGGCGTCATCGACAAGACCGCCCTTGTCTTTGGCCAGATGAACGAGCCGCCGGGCGTGCGGGCCCGCGTCGGCCTCACCGGCGTCACCATGGCCGAGTACTTCCGCGAGGTGGAGGGGCAGGACGTTCTCCTGTTCATCGATAACATCTATCGCTACATCCTGGCCAACATGGAGGTCTCCGCTCTGCTGGGGCGGATGCCCTCCGCGGTGGGCTATCAGCCCACCCTCTCCACCGACATCGGCGCCCTGGAGGAGCGCATCACCTCCACCAAGCGGGGCTCCATCACCTCCTTCCAGGCCATCTACGTGCCGGCCGACGACTACACCGACCCCGGCATTGTGGCCACCTTCGGTCACCTGGACGCCGTCGTCGCCCTCGACCGCGCCATCTCCGAGCAGGGGATCTATCCTGCTGTCGATCCCCTTACCTCCTTCTCCCGCATCCTCGACCCGCGCATCGTGGGCGAGGAGCACTACCAGACGGCCCGCGGCGTGCAGGCCGTACTCCAGCGCTACCGGGAGCTTCAGGACATCATCGCCATCCTGGGCATCGAGGAGCTATCGGAGGAGGACAAGCTGACGGTGATGCGTGCCCGCAAGATCCAGCGCTTCCTCTCCCAGCCCATGTTCGTGGCCGAGGCCTTCACCGGCCGCGCCGGCAAGTACGTGCCCGTCCGCGAGACGGTGCGGGGCTTCAAGGAGATCCTGGAGGGGAAGTGGGACCACCTGCCGGAGCAGGCCTTCTACATGGTGGGGCCGATCGAGGAGGTGGCCGAGCAGGCAGAGCAGATGGAGAAGGAAGCGGCGGGAGCAGGGCCCAAGGAGACATCAACCGGTGCCAAACCTAAGAGTTGACATCGTCACCGCCGAGAGGGTCGTCCTCTCCGAAGAGGGCGTCGACCGGCTGATCGTCCCCGGCATCGAAGGCGAGCTGGGGGTTCTGCCCCTGCACGCACCCCTCTTGACCACGATCCAGCCGGGGGTGCTGCGCGTCGTCAAGGGCGAGGAAGAGACGACCATGGCTATCACGGGCGGCTTCATCGAGGTGCGGGAGAATCGGGTCACCATCCTGGCCGATGCCGCTGAGAGGGGGGAAGAGATCGACGTGGCGCGGGTGGAGGCGGCTCGCCGCCGCGCCGAGGAGCGCCTGGCCTCGCGGGAGGCGACTGTCGACATGGCTAAGGCGGAGATGGCTCTCAAGCGGGCCCTGGTGCGCCTCAAGGCGACCGAGCAAATCCGGCGGCGTCGTCGCGGTGGCGGTGGCCCACCGCCAGCAGGCTAGACCCCGCGTTCTTCCTCCGATATGGGATAGGCCCATGGCAGACGAACGTTACATCATCGAAGGCGGGTGTAGGCTCCAGGGCACGGCGGAGGTAAGCGGCTCCAAGAACGCCGCCGTGGCTGCCATGGCTGCCTCCCTCCTGGTGCCCGAAGAGTGCCATCTGGAGAACGTCCCCGCCATCGGCGACGTCACGTTTATGGCCGAGGTTCTGGAGAGCCTGGGGGCAGAGGTCGAGAGGCCGTCGTCCTCAGGCCTGCGTCTCAAGGCCGCTCGCATCACGGCCTTCTCCCCACCCACGGAGCAGGTAGTGAACCTGCGGGCCAGCTTCATGGTCATGGGCCCCCTGTTGGCCCGCTTCGGCCAGGCGGCCTGCAGCCCGCCCGGCGGCGACGTCATCGGCCAGAGGCCCATCGATGTCCACCTGGCCGGCTTTGCTGCCATGGGCGCGGATATTCGTCGCCAGGGGGAGAAGTTCCTGGCCGAGGCCAAGAGGCTGCGGGGCGCGCGCATCTTCATGGATTACCCCAGCGTCCTGGGCACACAGAACCTTACGATGGCTGCCACTCTCGCCAAAGGCACCACCGTCATCGTCAACGCAGCCGCCGAGCCGGAGATCGCCAGCCTGGC
>CAZXAF010000158.1:0-4139 GCA_964638905.1 uncultured Dehalococcoidia bacterium | reverse complement strand
GCGCAGGGTGATGATCTCGTTGGGTTTGAGCGACAGGCGCACCCTGCCATCCTCCACCTCGGCCGCGCCCAGGGGCTCCTCGTTGAGGTTGACGACCTCCACGGTGGCCAAGGGCTGCTCCAGTCGCAGCTCGCCCGACGTCGGCCGCGAGGCGATGTTGTACAGGCGGACGATGATGCCCTGCCCGTCCTCGGCGGCCTTCAGGGCGGAGAGGACAAGGGAGCTGGGGGCGATGGAGAGCAGGCTGGCCCTGGATGCAAGCTGGCCCTTGCCGCCGCTAACGGCCACGCCCCGCAGGGGGTGGGCGAAGCGATGAGCGTGGACAAACGCCGACTCCCAGCCGCCGCTGTGCGGGATGAGCGAGTAGTGGAAGACGTGCTTGCCCGGGCACTGGGCACCCGGCACGGCGATCGGCGGGCCGGCCAGCGTCCGCCGGTTGGGCAGCGATGGCCGAGCCAGCCAACCGACGCAGCGCAGGAGGGTGAGAGCGATGGTCACGCCCTGGGGGCCGTCGATGGCCTCGTACTCCGGGAGGCCGCGGTTGGCGAGAAGCAGGCCGCGCTGGCCATCGTTCACGTCCACGAAGGACTTCTGGGGGTAGGTGCCGATCGGCGTCTCTGCCCAGGTGCCGTCGTCCTCGGGCACGGCGAGCGGCCGAGCCACGACGCCGAAGTGCTGCTCGGCATGGGAGAGCTGGCTTCGCACGCCGGTAGGAAATTGGACCCGCAGTCGATGATCCTCGGCCGAGTTCTCCACCTCCGTCCGGAAGTCCAGGCGCGGCAGCCCAGCATAGACGCTGGCCCGGCTGACGATACGACAGGTGCGCTGTTGGCGGGAGCGTCGCTGGCGGTCGGCGGTAAGACTCCGGGGCAAGCTGTAGTCCAGGGCGACCTCCAGGGTGGAGCGGGCCGGGCCATCCTCCACCAGGCGGATGCCAGGCGGCCGACGGGGGCCATCTACCAGCCGGTCGTTGGCCGGCGGGCAGTAGTTGTACTCGTCGCCGCAGTCGCCGCCGTCGACGAAGCGGTTGAGGCCGCCGAGGGTCACGCCGGAGGCCTTATCCGTGAGGGCGATGGTGCCGTCATCGGCGTCGACCTCGATGCGAAAGCGATCGTTCTCGATGGCCCGAGCTGGCCGCGGCCGCCGGGGACGGGTCGGCCCGCCGTAGATCACGCCAAAGGCCTTGTATCCGTGAGCGGGGATATCGGGGGCAAGGAACCCTACTTCGGCTCGCTCGCCAATGGCGGCGGGCGAGCCGCGGCCAAGGGGCTGCAAGGCGATTCGCCTACCATCCTCGTCCTCGAGGGCCAGCGGCAGGCGGCCATCCTCGAAGGGCAGGCGGACGGTGCAGAAATCGCTGCGGGGGCCGTTGAGCGGGTTGAAGACCACTACGTGCGGCCCGCTCTCCGGGGCAGCCATCTCCGCGATGGAGCGCAGGGCACGGCGGCTGACGGCCTGGGCTAGCCTCTGGCAGCGCCGGAAGCGAACGGCCATCTTATCGTGAACCTCGTCGACACTACAGCCGCAGATGGAGTCGTGGGCCTGGTTCTGGAGGAGGAGCCTCCAGGCGCTGCTCAGAAAGCTGGCGTCGGAGGCGGCCCTGTCGTCGCCCTCGCCGTGACGGCGGAGCAGGTCGGCCCAGAGGGAGAAGGGCTCGGCCCAGCGCAGCAGGAGGTCCTCGCACTCCTGGTTGCGCTGCTTGATCCACATGCGGGCGGAGGTGACCCCGGCCAGGATCGGAGCTCGCTGGCCGGAGCGCAACTCTCCCTCGACGCAGGGCCAGGAACGGCTGCCGGCGGCCATCTCCCGGCGGACGGCCTCGATGAAGGCGGGGAGCGTGGTCTGCACCAGCTCGGCGTCCCCCAGGCTCTGGTTGGCGAGGGCGATGATCGCCGGCAGCTCGGCCTGGGGCGGCAGGTGGTCGTTGCCGTTCATCACCAGCAAGTAGGGAGTGCTGGCCCAGGGCTCCAAGGCCTGGCGGATGCTCTCCAGCCGATCGAGCAGCGGCTCTCGCCCCAGGGGGAGAGCGCGGCCGACGGCGTAGCCCTCCGGCAGGTAGATGACCAGCACCTGCGAGCCGTCCGGCGCCCGCCAGAGGAATTCGGAGGTGGAGATCGAGCTATCGACGCCCCGCCAGATGACGGCTGCCGAGATGCCGAAGCCGGCCAGGACGGCGGGCATGTGCGCGACCTGGCCAAACATGTCCGGCAGGTAGCCGACCATCATCGGCGGCCCGAACTGGCGAGCGACGGCGATGCCTCGCTGAAGGTTGCGGATGAGGGCCTCGCCGCCGACCAGGAACTCGTCGGCAAGGACATACCAGGGGCCCACCAGCAGGCGGCCGGCCTGCATGTGGCGGGCGATGTCCTGACGGCGGTCGGGGCGCATCTCCAGATAGTCCTCGAGGATGACGCTCTGGCCGTCCAGCGTGAAATGCTTGTAGTCGGGGTCGGTCTCCAGAAGGTGAAGGAGGCGGTCAACCAGGTCGACCAGACGGGCGCGGAAGGCCTCGAAGGGTAGATACCACTCGCGGTCCCAGTGGGTGTGGGGGACCACCATCAGCCGCCGCTTGCGGGCAGGGGCCATCCTCACCTCCCGGCGGAAAGACCCGATTTGGCATCCATAGTATCACGAGCAGGGCGGGGGTTCGACGCCGACCTGGTGTGCCTGGCTTCCCGCGCCTATTTGATCGCTCTCCCACGTATAAGTGTAATAACGGCGGTCGCTGCGCGTCTTTTTTGCAGAGGAGCCAATACGAACATGGCAACCGGCAGCTCGATCCAGGAGACGGTAAGAGCAAGGTCGGGGACGGATCCGCCAGAGGAGCAGGCCTGCGGGCCTGCGCCGCCGCCGTCCTTCTTGCTCCTGACCAACGCCATCTTCGGCGTGGTGGGCGTAGCCACCATAATCGTCGCCTACCTCTACGAGGCGTACAGCACAGTGTTCCTCACCGCCGTTTCGGCCATTGCCATCGCGGAGGTACTCGGGTTTGCCTCTGTCTACCTGTCCCGAAAAAGACTGCAGGAATCACAGCGTCGATATCAAGCGCGGCTGTTCATTCACAACCTGGAGCTGCGAGACATGGCCATGCGGGACGAGCTGACCCAGCTCTTCAACCGCCGCTATTTCTACAGCCGCCTGGAGCGAGAGCTGGAGCAGGCGCGTGAATTCCAGCGACCGTTGGCAGTGGTGGCCCTGGATGTCGATGGCCTCAAAGCGATCAACGACACCTACGGTCATAAGGCTGGCGACCTGCTCCTTGCTACCGTAGGCAAACTGCTGGTGCAGTATACCCGCACCTGCGACCTGCCTGCCCGCATTGGTGGTGACGAGTTCGCTATCGTCATGCCGGAGACGGACAAGTCGGCAGCCTTCGCTGTGGCCAACCGTCTGCAACAGGCCATGGAATCGACCCAGGTGTTCGAGCCGAACGGCAAGCAGCTCCAACTGAACCTGTCGATCGGGGTATCAGGCTATCCCTGGGGCGGCGATGATGTGGATACCATAGTGCAGTGGGCGGACACCTACATGTACGCTGCCAAGACTGTCCGCCGGGGCGATGCCCGCGCTTCTTCCTCCGCCTCCCATCGCAGCAGCAAGCGGTAGCGGCTGAGTGGGCATTCGGCGCTGCACCCCTTGGCCCCGTCCACAAACTGTAACCGATTAGTAGCTTGGGCGTCTTAGATTTTGAAGGTAGGGAACAGAAGACCAGGACTTTTGCCTATGCAAGCCACCCAACAGGAAGCTGGCAACATGCCGGGTGCGTCTACCTTTGGCAGGCGCGCTGAACGCGACGCTGCGCTCTCGACCGACCTGGGACGCTATCGCTGGCTGATGCGCGGAGCGGCGGCTCTCGTTACCGTCGTTGCTGCAGCTATAGTCTATGCTGCCCACGCCACTGTCAGCGACGTCGAATTCTACCTATTAACGAGCATCGTCTTCCTGAGCACCCTTTTGAGCTTCTTGGCGCTCGCCGAGCATTCCCGCAAGACTCACGTAGATTCGGAGCGACGGTACCGAGCGCGCCTGTTCATTCGCAACCTCGAACTGCAAGACATGGCCATGCGGGACGACCTGACCCAGCTCTTCAACCGGCGTTACTTCTTCGAGCGCCTACGGCGAGAGCTGGACCGGGCCCG
>CAZXAF010000157.1:0-4149 GCA_964638905.1 uncultured Dehalococcoidia bacterium | reverse complement strand
TCCTGGCGATGGTGGCGCTCGTGGGCTGTGGCGAAGAGGAAGAGACGGCCACCCAGACGCCGCTGGCCCAGGTGACCGCGGCGGTGACTCAGACGCCGCAGGCGGAGGCGAGCGCGACGGCTACCCCTGTGGAGCGTGGGCCAAAGGAGGTTATCCTGGCGACCACCACCAGCACGCAGGACAGCGGGCTGCTTGACGTCCTCGAGCCGCTCTTCGAGGACGAGACGGACTATAACCTGAAGATCATCGCCGTGGGCACCGGCCAGGCCCTGGCCATGGGCGAGCGTGGCGACGCCGACGTGCTGCTGGTGCATGCGCCCAGCTCGGAGCTGCCGCTGGTCGAGAGCGGGGCGGCGATCAACCGCCAGTTGGTGATGCATAACGATTTCATCATCGTTGGGTCGGAGGATGACCCCGCGGGCATCGAGGGCATGACGTCTGCCGCCGATGCCTTCACCGCCATCTACGACAGCGAGGCGACCTTCGTCAGCCGCGGCGACGACTCGGGCACGAACAAGAAGGAGATAGAGATCTGGCAGAAAGCGGGGCTGGATCCGGAAGGCCAATCCTGGTACGAGCAGACCGGCCAGGGCATGGGGGCAACCTTGCAGATCGCCAATCAGAAGGATGCCTACACCCTCGCTGACCGCGGCACCTACCTGGCGCAGAGCGAGAACCTGGATCTGGTCATGCTCGTCGAGGGCGACCCGATTTTCTTCAACGTGTATCATGTCATGCAGGTGAACCCGGAGGACTTCGAGCTAGTGAACGGCCCGGGTGGCGCCGCCTTTGTCGACTTCATGATCTCGGACGAGGTGCAGGCGATCATCGAGGATTTCGGCGTTGACAAGTTCGGCCAGCCCCTATTCATTCCCGATGCCGGCAAAGACGAGTCGGAGTTGGCCCCGAGCTAGCCAACGGGAGGTGCGGCTGTGGACCTGATATGGGATGGGATACGAGAAGCCTTTCGGATCATGGCCAGCGGCGACTACTCGGTGTGGGAGATCGCCCTTCGCTCTGTGATCGTGTCCGGTACGGCCACGGCGATCGCCCTTCTGTTCGGCATCGCCGTGGGCGCCACACTGGCCTTCAATGAGTTCCGCGGCCGCAACCTCGCCTTCAGCCTGGTGAACACCGGCATGGGCCTGCCGCCGGTGGTCGTCGGCCTCATGGTGGCGATCGCGCTCTGGCGAAGCGGGCCGCTCGGCGATTTTCGGCTGATCTACACACCCGCGGCGATGATCGTCGCTCAGACCGTCATCGCCGCGCCGATCGTCACCGGCTTCACGGCGGCAGCCCTGCGCAGCCTCCATCCGCAGCTAAGGAGCCAGCTATATGGTTTGGGCGCCTCGCGCCTCCAGATGCTATGGCTGGTTCTGTGGGAAACGAAGCTGCCTCTGCTGGCGGCGGTGATGGCCGGCTTTGGAGGGGCCATCTCCGAGATCGGCGCGTCGATCATGGTCGGCGGCAACCTGGCGGGGGAGACGCGGATACTGACCACGGCCGTCGTGCTGGAAGTCAGCAAGGGCGAATTCGCGCCGGCGATCGCTCTCTCCCTCATCCTTCTGACCCTGATCTTCATCGTGAACCTGATCCTGACCACCGTCCAGCAGCAGGAGCGGCGGTCGTGAGTCAGCCTAAGCTCTCCCTGGAGGACGTCCGGGTGCGGCGCGGCAGGGCCGAGCTCATCAGAGTGCCCCATCTGGATGTCCTGGCAGGGGAGGTGCTGGTGATTGTCGGCCCCAACGGGGCGGGCAAGAGCATCCTTCTGGAGACGCTGGCCTTGCTGCAAAAGCCCACGCAGGGCCGCGTGGTCTTCGAGGGGCAATCAGTTGACGGCCGCGAGCTGGCCCTGCGGCGCCGTATGGCGGTGGTGTTTCAGGACCCGTTGCCTCTCCGCCGCTCGGTGGCGGACAACGTCGCCCTCGGCCTGACGCTGCGGGGGGTGCCTCGCTCGGTCCGCCGGCAGAGGGCCGCGCACTGGATGCGCCGGTTCGGCATAGCCCACCTGGCCAGGCGCTCCGCCATGACCCTGTCGGGCGGTGAGGCCCAGCGCATGAACCTGGCCCGTGCCTTCGCCCTCGAGCCGGAGGTGCTGCTGCTCGATGAGCCCTTCAGCGCCCTCGACCCGCCCACGCGGGAGGGACTCCTCGATGACCTATCGGTGGCCCTGCGGGAGACCGGTGTGACCACCGTCTTCGTGACCCACGACCGCGCGGAGGCCCTGCGCCTGGGCGACCGGATGGCGGTGATGATGGGCGGCAGCATACGCCAGGTGGGTACGGCAGCGGAAGTGTTCGCTGCGCCGGTGGACGAGGAGGTGGCGGCCTTCGTGGGCGTGGAGACCATCGTCGGCGGACGGGTGCAGTCGCTGGCCGATGGCCTGGCGACGATCGACGTGGGCGATGTGGTCGTCCAGGCGATGGCGCCCGACCTCGACCACGGCAGCGAAGTGCTGGTCTGCCTGCGGCCGGAGGATGTGGTCCTGGAGCCCGCCGGACTCGAGAGCCATCCCACCAGCGCTCGCAATCACCTGCGGGGGACCGTCCGCCGCCTAACGACGGTTGGCGGCCAGGTGCGGGTGGTGCTCGACTGCGGCTTCACCCTGGTGGCCTTCATCACCAAGCGATCGCTGGAGGAGATGAGCCTGAAGGTGGGCGATGAGGTGGTGGCCTCCTTCAAGGCCACCGCCGTGCACGTGATACCCCGTGGAACCTAGGCCGGACGCTGCCCGCGTGGGCCGTCGCTCAGGAGCCCCAGCATCTCTAGGCTATTGCTGATGATGCCGTCCACGCCCAGCTCCAGCAGCTCCTGGGCTCGCTGGAGGTCGTCCACCGTCCAGGCGTAAATGGTCATCCCCAGGCCCTTGAGCCGTTCGATCAGAGGCCGTTCTATGAGCGAATGGTTCAGGCAGACCCCGCGGATGGGCTCGCGCTCCAGTATCGTCTGGAAGGCCTCCAGTTGCTCGTTGTTGTCGATGGAGTAGTGAACCTTCAGGTGGGGGGCGGCTGCCCGCAGGTGCTCCAGGAGAGGCCAATTCTGGCCGCAGAAGGTTGCCTGCTCCTCCATGTGCATCCGCCCGAGCAGTTCCGCCAGCGCCCGGGCCAGGCCCTCTTCTCGGCTTCCATATTCCCCCTTGAGGTCCAGAAGTAGGCCTCCCTCGTCCTTGGCCCTGGCTAGCACTTCCTCCAGGGCTAGGGGCTTGCCCACCAGCGCGATGTACCACCTGCCCAGAACGAGTCGACACCTGTGTTCACGTCCAATCTTCAAGGAGCTCTTCTCATCGACGAGGAGCGGCAGGGGCAGCGGCTTGCGCTCGTGGCGGACGACTATCTTGCCGCCCTGGAACCGCACGTCGGTCTCGACGAGGTCGACCGGCCCCTCGAAGGCGCGGGACAACCGCCGAAGGCTGTTGCCAAAGCCGTGGGCGATGCGCACTGGCCTGTTGCTTGCGGATGCCATGCTCTAGCTGCCGGGCCCGCTCCGGTGGCGGCGCAGGAAGTCGAGGACGATGGCGTTGGCCTCCTTGGCACACTCAACCACATAGCCGTGGCCGACCTTTGGCAGAATCACCAGCTCGGCGCCTGGAATCCGCTCGGCCAGAATCCGGGAGTTCTCCACCGGCAGGATCTTGTCCTCGGTGCCGGCGATGATGAGGGTAGGGCAGCCTATCTGGGGCAGCCTGTCGTAGGTCCTGTGTCGGATGATGGCCTGCAACTGCCGCGCGAAGGCCTCCGGCGACGGCCGCAGGTCGGCCTGGGCCAGGGCGCGGGCGATAAGCTTCTCCCGTTTCCGGGCGATGAACTCGTCGGTGTACAGGAGGACCAGGCCCTTCTCCGCCGCCTCTTCAGGACCGAGGTTGCTGACGGAAACCATCAGGGCGAGGGTCTCGGGAGAGGCGTCGACGCCCTCCTGTCCGCCACAGCTGGTGGCGCCCAGGACCAGCGTCCGCACCCGCTGGGGGTAGTTCAGGACCAGTTCCTGGGCAATGAGCCCGCCCATCGACATGCCGTAGACGTGGGCGGAGGCGATGCCCAGGGCGTCCATGAGGCCGGCGGTGTCATCGGCGAACAGGCGTGTGCTGTAGCGGCTGTCCGGCTTGTCGCTGCGGCCGGAGCCGCGGTTGTCGAAGGCGACGACCTGGAACTC
>CAZXAF010000156.1:0-4199 GCA_964638905.1 uncultured Dehalococcoidia bacterium | reverse complement strand
TGGGTGTGGGCGTGGACGTCGGTGGAGGCGTGGGCGCGGGCAGAGATGTAGGGCTTGCTGAAGGTGAAGGCCAGAGCGTGGGCGACGGCGTTGGCGCTGGCCTCGACGTTGGAAGCGGCGTGGGTGCCTCCCGTGTGGGGCCGGAAGGTGGGATAGGCGAAGGGGTTGGCGTAGGGGTAGGCGAGCCCGATTTCGGCGTAGGGGACGGCGATCGTGGGAAGGGTGTAGGTGTGGCCATCGGCGGGGTCACGCCGCCGGTTCCTGGGTCAGTGGCCGCTCGATAGACTGGGACGATCTCAGGCTGCGGAGCCGTCTCCCGAAGCTGGCCTTCGTCTTGACGGACGACCTCGATGATCTCGTCGCTCAGTGGGGCCAGCTTGGCTTCGCGCGGATCAACCGAGTAGTCCGCTCGCAGGACTGAAGCCAGCTCGACGTCCAGGCGAACAACGGGGGGGCGAGCAAGAGCGAAGGTCGCTACGGTACCTGTCAGGAGGACGGATGCCGCGACGACCAGGGCCACTGTGAGGATCCGGTGAAAGGGAGCTCCCACTGTAAGAAACCCTTCTACACCGTGATCTCTTGGCTATCCAGGTGGGGGAGCCCGAGGCCCTGTAGCTCGCTCTCGGTTGCCAGCCGCCGTTCCCACTCGGGCAGGACCGCCGCCAGGGCATCGACCACCTGGGGGTCAAGCAGCCTCCCGGCCTGCGAGCGGAGCAAGGCCAGTGCCTCCTCGGACGTCACTGTCTCGCGATAAGGCCGGATGCTCGTCACGGCATCGTACACGTCGGCTACGGCGGCGATGCGGGCGATGATAGAGATCTGTTCATCTTTGAGGCCGTTTGGATAGCCGCTCCCGTCCAGACGTTCATGGTGACCCTGGACGAAGTCCACGATCTCCGTGGGAAGATCGATCGCCTCCAAGATGGTCAGCCCGATCCGGGGATGCTCGTTGATCATGCGGCGCTCCTCGTCAGTGAGCTGGCTCGGATTCAGCAGTATGGCATCGCGGATGCCGATCTTCCCGATGTCGTGGAGGTAGCCACCGATCTCGATCTGGGCCACTGTCTTCTCATCCAGACCCAGATGGCGGCCCAGCAGGGCGGCAAGTTGGCCGACCCGCACCGAGTGGCCCAGCGTGTAGGGATCCCTGGCGTCGATGGCGGAGGCCAGCGCCCTGACGGTGGCAAAGTGCTGGCGTTGCAGTTTCGCGGTCATGTCGTCGAAAGAGGAGGCCAGGACGCCGATCTCATCGATAGACCTTACTTGGCTCCGAGCGGTTAGGTCGCCGCCGGCTACAAGACGCGCGGCGCGGACGAGTCGCAGGAGCGGCTGCGTCAAGAAGCGAGCCAGGAAGAGGCCGATTGCCATAACGGCGACCATGCCAATCCCAAAGAGCAGGGCCATCTGCAGGCGGGTCGTCGAGCCTGCACTGAAAATGAAGTCGGTGGACAGTCCAACGCTATAGAGCCCAACCACCTGGTCTCTCACTTCGAGGCGGCCATACATCAGGTCGTAGTCACGCCCCCAGAGGGTGCGGTGCTCGCGGATGGCGTCGGTTCCTAGGGTTGTCTCCTCGAGAACCACAGCGCTGACATCTAGGCGTGCCTCGTCGCTGGAGGCGTCATCGGGTTGGGCAAAGCTGGAGGCCAGGGGGGCGCCGTCGAAATCGTAGATAGTGACATCGGCTAGGGCCTCTGTCTTTACTTGCTTGACGAATGAGTCAAGGGAGGTGCCGACCAAGACGACGCCTACAAGCTTGTCGTTCTCCAAGATAGGGCCCGCCGTGTACAGCACGAAGCCCTCGCTGGTCTCGACGATCTGGGCGTATTTGTCGCCAAGCCCATCGGCCTCTTCCTCGAGGATCCGTCCAACCAGCGGCCAGCCCGCGGGTTCGTCCTCATCGCTGAGCTCTTGGTAGCGGAGCCCCTCTCGGTCCGATAGGTAGAGGGCTTTCAGTCGTTGGCCCCGCGCGTCCGTAACTTCCAGTCGCTCGACCGCCGCGTTGGCGGCGATCGGTTCTACCAGGCTTCCGAGTTTGGCCTTGTCATTCGCCTGGATCGAGGCTGCCACTCCCTCCGTGAAGGCGACAGCGCGCACTGTTTCCAGGTGCTCTCGCTCTTTGCGAACGACGGCGTCTGCTGTGACCCGGCCTGACTCCGCTAATTGGTTGTCAAACCGCTCCGTTAGGGAGCCGGTGACAAGACGGGTGACTAGATAGGTTGCGATGATGGCCAGTAGTGCCGACAGGAAGACGTAGGGAAGGATAATCTTCCAACGGATATAACGTCTCGGCCACGTCAGTATCCGGAGCGGGCCTGTCATGCTCGGGATCTCGCGCATCACGTAGATTTATGACGGGGCGTTGCGGTCAGTTGTTACACGGCTCTTGCCTGCGCGGGGGAGCGGCGTTCTTGCCGCATTACAGGCTGGCGGGTGTGGACAGCACCTTAGCTGGGCAGAACATAGATTGCCACTAGAGAGTAGTGCAGGGTGCTGCCAAGGATCACCAGCAGATGAAAGATCTCGTGGTACCCCAATACCTGAGGCCACGGGTCCGGCTTCCTGATCGCGTACACCAGGCCGCCCAGCGTGTACATCACTCCGCCTAACACCATCAACACCAAAGGTGGCGGAGCGAACCAGGCCGCCAGCTCCCAAGAGGGTATGAGCGCCAGCCAGCCCACAATCACATACACACTGACCGCGAGCCACTTCGGTGCCGTCGGCCAGGCGACTCGCAGAAGGACCCCGCCGCCGGCCGCTCCCCAGATGACGGACAGCATGGTGATGCCCCACGCCGTGTTCAGCACGATCAGGCAGAAGGGCGTATACGTACCGGCGATGAGCACAAAGATCATCGAGTGGTCCAGCCGCCTGATCAGCCCTCGCATCACCGGCTTCCAGGTGATGCAGTGGTATGCCGCGCTGGTCCCGTACAGCAGGATCAGGCTTGCCCCGAAGATGGCCGCGCCGACGTACGCCCTGGCGGACCCCGCCAGCAGCAGGAGCAAGACGGCTCCCCCCACGGCGGCGATAGCCGCGTAGAGGTGGAACACGCCTCTTAATGCCGGCCGTTGTCTGGGGACGTCGTCAGTGACGGCGTACATCTGCGGCCGATCACCTAGTGGCTACGGATGGAAAGAAGGCGGTCCATACGGACGAAGGCATGGGCTACCCTAGGAGCCCCATATCCTCTCGGCCGGGGCGACTACCAGCGGCGTCCTCCTCCTCCTCCTCCTGGTCGACCACCAGAACGTGGGCCGCCCCCTCCCCGCTGCTGGGGCGGACGTGCCTCATCGACTGTAATCGTGCGTCCGTCCAGGACTTTGCCGTTCAGTTCCTGGATCGCCGTACGGGCCTCGGCCGCCGTGGCCATCTCCACGAACCCGAATCCCTTGGAGCGCCCGGAGAACCTGTCCGAGATCACCGACGCCGACTCCACGTTGCCAGCCTGCTCGAAGAAGGTCCTGAGTTCGGAATCCGTGGTATCGAACGAAAGTCCGCCCACATAAAGCTTGCGTGCCATGAATGCTCCCCCCTTTTCACTCCTCAGCCCTGGTAACGCCACGAGGAACCGGCGGGTCGGCGCCGGAAGCAATCGCTACAGTACACCGGGCGGTCTCCACAAGTCTAGAGGGCCGGGTGGGATTCGAACCCACGACTCCCGGATTAAAAGGCAGCGAGTGAGGCCCGACTTTGAGGCCCTCGCCAGATTCGGAGAGGTCACCCTGGGGGGGCGCTGAAACGCCAAGTCCCCCCGTCGCCATCCGACGCTGGCTGACGAGGGGATTGTACTCCGTTTGTCCCGGGGGCATCAAGCCTTGTGGCGCAGCCACCGCCTCCTGGCGTACCTTGCGCGAGGGTGATTAACGCACGGGCTGCGAGTCCCGCAACAACGATGCAGTTGGCTGGCAGATGGGGGGGGGAAGACCACTCCCCTATGGCCAACTCACCGTGCCGCTGGTGCAGGGTAGAGCGCGGGGCGAGGGCGCGGATTGTCAACGGGCACGCGACTGGTCTTGGACAGGCGGGGCTGTCTCGTTGGCAAACGCCAGAGCTAGGAAGTACGCCAAGCTCATGGCATCGCCTTCGACGTGCCTAAGCAACGATTTGCTCTCCAGGCTCCACACGAGGGCGTCCCTCATCCCCTTCTTGTCCCCTCTTCTGACGAGGAACCTCGGCCCCACGTGCTGCTCCAG
>CAZXAF010000155.1:0-4203 GCA_964638905.1 uncultured Dehalococcoidia bacterium | reverse complement strand
GTCGGCGTCGGAGTGGGTGTAGGCGTGGGAGTGGGCGTCGGCGTGGGCCCCGCCACCACAGCCAGCGCGCGGGCCACAGACGTCGGCGTGGGTGTCGGCGTCCGTGTAGGAGTCGGCCTGGGCGTGCGAGTCGGCGTGGGAGTGGGCGTCGGCGTGGGTGTTGGTGTCGGTATCTGCACCGGCGGGGCAATGCCCAGCAAGTGCGAGCGCATGACCAGCGGAGAGTTCGGCCCACGCTCGGTTCGCTGAGGAGTGCCAGCGGCGCACTCCGTTATGTGCCCTGCGGTCTCGTCAACGTCAAGGGGTATTACCCAAAGCTCCCCTTCCTTGATGGCCCCCTCGACCTGCGCCTGACAGACGACGCGGCCATCGCTCTCGCCCGTCACCTCCAGATTGTACTGGCCGTCCGCTAGCCCATAGAGGAACACCTCATAGGTGCCGTCGACCACCTGCTGGAGCATCACAAACTGAGGCTCATCCGGCGGCTCGCTCATCATAGTGCCCCATACCTGGTTGATGGGATAGCCGGGCGATACCCAGCCAGCACCGGTCCCATAGGGGGTCGCCAGAAACATGTAAGCGATCCAGCTCATCTTGACTTCCAGCGTGCTCGGCGGCGGCGGCAGATCGAAAGGCTCCTCGATTTCTCCGCCGAACGGCACATTCGTGCCCATGCCCGTCCCTACCATCTTCTCGATGCCCTTGTTGCTTACAAGAAGCTGACCGTGGAAGACCTGCGCGCTGAAATCTCCGTTTGTCTGGACGCCAAGCCCGAAGAGGGTGCCCCGCACAGCAGCCACAGCGGAAGGTGTTTCCACCTCGTAGCTGGAGCCAGGGTCTGTGAACTCCACCACCCGATGCCAGGTCACCCCCATCGACTGGCCGATCTTGGTTAGGAAGCCTCCTCCATCCTCCCCCTCCAGCTTCTCAAGGGTCACCTCGGTCTCGGGCTCCATCTCCATGGTGCTGCCTTCGAAGAAGGTGATCAGCGCACGCGAGTCTGGCCCGGTGCGCACAGTGTCCCCGACGTCCAGAGTCTCACCGTCCTCAGCCGACCGGAACTCGCTTGCGCCATCGTCCCGAACCTCCACCGTACCCGATATGACAGAGAGGGTGGTGAAAGAGGCCTGAGCGGGCGAGGAACCGAGCAACACGAAATAGACAATCAGCACAGCAGCCACGACGACGGCCACGGCCACAGCCAGCCAGGAGAGCAGTCGACGTTTATCAAGCATTAGTACACCCCCCTAGGTTAAAGCCCCACTCTTCTCTTCTGCCGAGAAGGGCCGCTCCGTCCTGGCTCAGGGAGACGGTTGAGTCGACCCGCCGGTGGAATACCCCGTGACTCAACTCTTCTGTCCCTCCCTGTAGCGCTGAAGATTTCCCAAGCCATCATAGGCAGCATACTTATAGACATCGGACAGCGTGGGGAAGTTAAAGACGTTCTGGATGAAGAAGTCTAATGTCCCGTTGAAGTACATGCAGGCCTGCCCGATGTGAATCAACTCGCAAGCCCTCTCTCCAATGATGTGCACCCCCAGGAGCTTCTGGTCCTCCGGCCTGAAGAGCAGCTTCGCCAGGCCGGAGATGTCGCCCATGATCTGCCCCCGCGGGTTGGTCTTGTAGGAAGACCGCCCTACCAGGTATTTCCGACCGTTCTGGGCCAGGGAATCCTCCGACTCCCCTACCATCGAGATCTCGGGAATCGTATAGACCCCATAGGGGATGAGAGGGGAGACACACTTCTTGTATTCGATGCTGAAGGCATGGCAAGCCGCCACCCGGCCCTGTTCCATCGAAGTCGAGGCTAGAGCCGGGAAGCCGATCACATCGCCGGCAGCGTAGATGTTGGGGACGCTGGTCTGGAAGTTTTCGTTTACCTCGACCCTTCCCCTCGAACCCATCTTCACACCAACCTTGTCCAGGTCGAGCTCCCCCGTGTTCCCACCACGGCCACCGCAGAAGAGGACCGCTCCCACCCGCACCTCCTCACCGCCATCCAGGGAGACGTTGACACAGTCCTCGTTCCGCTGAACCTCTATCCCCTCCACCCGGCGACCGAACATCACTCGCACTCCCAGCGACCTTATCTGGTCCAGAAGGATGTCGGCGATCTCCTTGTCCACGAACGGCAGAAGCCTCTCTCCGCCGTCCACTAGTATGACTGGCACACCCAGAGCAGCGAAGACAGTGGTGTACTCGCTGCCGATGACGCCCGCTCCGATCACCAGGACAGAAGAGGGGATACGCTTGAGGTTCAGGATGCTGTCGGAGTCGTAGACATACGTTCCATCAAAGGGAACGTGTTCGGGCTGGTGAGGCCGAGAGCCGGCAGCAATGAGGATGTACTTCCCCTTCAACCGGAACGAGTCCCCATCGCCACCATTCACTCGAACCGTCCAGGGGTCCTCCAGGCAGGCCACGCCCTGAAACAGATCGATGTTGTGCCGATCAATGTTATCCCTGACGAGGTCTAGATGGCTGTCGACGACACACTTCTTCCGATAGAAGAGGTCGCCCACAGTGATCTCCTTGTTCAGGCAGTAATCCACGCCGTAGAGACCGCGCTGCTTCAGCCCGGAAAGGTACAGCGCTGTCTCCCTCAGCGTCTTGCTGGGCAGGGTCCCCGTGTTGACGACAGCTCCGCCCAGGTTCCCCTTCTCGATGATAGCTACCCTCTTGCCAAAGTAGGCAGCCTGAGCCGCCCCCTTCTCTCCGGCCGGGCCTGCCCCGATGACCAGGAGGTCATAGGCTTCCGCGTTTTGCTTGTCAGCCAGAGTCACCTCAGGCCTCGCTCCAGGATCAGAAAGACCACACAGATCACCCGTCGGGCTCCCTTTCGGCGGTTCGCTCGCACTCCCTCCCCCAGCAAGCCCCAGATCGAGGAACCGCGCACCAGCCTTCCCAGGCCGTGAACACCCCGCAGATAGAGTCGCCGCGATGCCAGCCACCCATGCGGCAGTCTCAGTTCATCGGCTGGCGCAGCCACGAATATACAAAGACCTACGCCAAATTGCCTACACCAAATTACCTAGGCCACAGTAGTAATTACTGCCTATTCTAGCGGATGTGGAGAAATTGTCAAGCAACCGAATGGACAATGACCCCTGATAACCTTTCATTCCTTCGCTAATATTGGCAAAACGCAGAGCCGGCATCAGTGCAGCGAAGGGCCGCCAGACGGATGGGTCTGGCAGCGGCCTAGGGCGAACCCGGCCGCAGGCGGAAGAGAGGCACAGGCTCTTCCTTGCCCTTCAAGCTGAAGGAGCCGAGCTCATCCTCGGGGATTCGTCCGCCGAGAAGCTCTCGAGTGCTCGGCCCGACCCAGACCTCGCCCGCGGGGGCCGCGCCGCAGATTCGAGCGGCCAAGTTCACCGGATCGCCGATGGCCGTATACTCCGCCCGGCCGAGGGAACCGACGTTGCCCACCAGCGCTTCTCCCGTGTTGATGCCGAATCCGAAGCGAGCGCCACACAGCGCAGGGTCAGGATCGTCCGTACAGCTTAGTCCCTCCACCGAGGCCAGTGCCGCCTGGCAGGCTTGGAAGGCGTGGTCGGGGCACTCCTGGGGAGCGTTCCACAGGGCAACGATAGCGTCGCCGCCGAATTTGTTCACCATGCCCCGGTGGGCGACCACCTGACCGATGATGATGTCGAAACAGCGGTTCAGATAATCCACCACCTCCGAGGCCGAACGCTGCTCGGAGAGGGACGTAAACCCGCGCAGGTCAGCGAAGAGGATAGTGATCTGTCGCAGCTCACCGCCCAGGCGCAGCTCGCCGCGGTCGGCCCGCTCCACAAGCTCCGTCGCCACCTCCGGCGAGATATAGCGGCCGAAGAGCTCCCGCACCTCCCGCCGTGCCATGGCCTCGGATGTGACGCGATGAGCCAGGTTGACCACGAAGACCAACGCTATCAGGATAAGGGGATTCAGCATCGCCAGCACCCAGCCCCGGTCGAAGGCCGACCAGACGCTCAGTGCGTAGGCAATGGCCAGAGCCAGCGTTACCACCAGGCTCCAGCGAAGGCCGATGCGAGGGAGCGCCAACGCTGCGATAGCCCCCAGCGCCAGCATGCTCAGGAACGTCCCCACTCGACCCACTTCCTGAAGGAAACGGGCCCTCAGCAGAGTGTCGAGGGCATTGGCGTGCAGGTAGAGACCCTGCAACGGCGCGCCGCCCACAGGAGTCTGATGGCGGTCGCC
>CAZXAF010000154.1:0-4212 GCA_964638905.1 uncultured Dehalococcoidia bacterium | reverse complement strand
ATCCCTCCAAGCGCTTCTTTGGCGCTGCCCGCAACACCGAGGAGGGCGGCAGCCTAACGATCGTTGCCACCTGCCTGATCGACACCGGCAGCCGCATGGACGAGGTGATCTACGAGGAGTTCAAGGGCACCGGCAACATGGAGATACACCTCGATCGGCGCCTCGCCGAGAAGCACATCTTTCCGGCCATCGACGTCAGGCGGAGCAGCACTCGCCGCGATGACCTCCTGTTCGATGAGGACACCTACAGCCATGTGATGCTCCTGCGGCGGATGCTCGCTCTGGTGAACGCCGATGCCAGCAGCGGCAAAGACGCCACTCAACTGATCCTCGACCGGCTGAGCAGGACCCAGAACAACGCCGAGTTCTTGGCCACCCTCAAGGACGCAATGTAGAAGCGGCCCCGGAAATCCGCAGCTCCGCATACAAGACCGCGCAGTAGTCCTCCGTTGGTTTGTGCTGATCGAAAGCCGCGCCTCTTTGCAGCAGGTTTCCTTTCTTGCTATACTCGCCGCGGGTATAGGAAACAAAACGAAAGGAGAGGAGCGGCCAGGGGCCCTTAGACCGAGAGTTCATCGGCCTCTGGCGGAAAGCTATGCCAGTAATCATTGTGCTTGGCGGTCAATGGGGAGACGAAGGCAAGGGTCGGGTTGTGGACCTCGTCGCGCGCAAGGCGGACATCGTGGCCCGCTACTCGGGGGGCAACAACGCCGGCCATACAGTAGTCAACGAATTCGGCGAGAGCCGGCTTCATCTAGTGCCGGCGGGCATCTTCTATCCGGACAAGATGTGCATCATCGGCAACGGCGTGATCATCGACCCCAAAGTGCTCCTGGAGGAGATCGACGAGCTGAAGTCGCGGGGGGTGACCTTCGACAACTTGCGCATCAGCAGTCGCTGCCAGATCATCATGCCCTGGCACCTGATTATCGACCGGTTGGACGAGGAGCTGCGAGGCAAGGGAGCGATCGGCACCACCGCCCGCGGTGTGGGGCCCTGCTTCGCCGACAAGGTGGCGCGCGCCGGCATCCGCATGGCCGATCTCATCGACCCGGAGGGCTTTCGCGAGCGTCTGTCCTTCGCCCTGCCCTACAAGAACGCCTTCCTGGAGAAGGTCTACGGAGCGGAGCCCCTGTCCTTCGACGAGGTCTATTCCAGCTACTCGGAGTACGCCGCGAAGATCGCGCCCTTCGTCACCGAGACTGCGGAGCTGGTGCAGGACGCACTGGAGCAGGGGAAGACCCTTCTTATGGAGGGGGCGCAGGGCACTCTTCTTGACCTCGATGCTGGGACCTACGAGTTCGTGACCTCCGCGACGCCCTCCTCCATGGCCGGGGGCGCTGGCGTCGGGATCGGCATCGGGCCTACCCAGATATCGAAGGTGCTGGCGGTCTACAAGGCCTATCAGACGCGGGTGGGCAACGGGCCCATGCCCACTGAGCTCCTGGGCGAGGAGGGCGACACCCTGCGCGAGCGGGGACATGAGTATGGGGCCACCACCGGCCGGCCTCGCCGTTGCGGCTGGTTCGATGCGGTGGCCAGCCGGTATACCCGGCGCCTCAATGATCTGACCGGGATGGTCATGACCCGCCTGGACATCCTCGACGACTATCCCACCATCAAGGTGTGCACAGCCTATCGTCTGGATGGCAAGGTCACCAAGATCTTCCCCAGCAGCACGAGGGCGCTCATGCGGGTGGAGCCCATCTACGAGGAGCTACCCGGCTGGCAGAAGGACACCAAGGAGTGCCGGGCCTTCAAAGACCTGCCGCCGCAAGCTCAGGCCTACATCAAGCGCATCGAGGAGCTTGTGGGCTGCCCGATAGACATGGTGTCGGTGGGCCCCCAGCGCGAGCAAGCGGTCATCATCAACCCGATCATCTGACGGGGGACGCCCATGCCCTCGCCTGTACCGCCCGCTCATGGTGAGCGAGTCGGACCATGAGCGATGTTCCGCTCACCCTTCGACAAGCTCAGGACGAGCGGGAGTGGAGCGCCCTTCGACAGGCTCAGGGTGAGGGGGGCCAGAGTGCCCTAGACCGGCAGGTCGATGTGGTGGCGGCGCACCTCGGCCATGATCTTCTCGCCCGTGGCCTCGTCCGGCTCCACCAGCGGCAGGCGAGGCGGCCCCACCCGGAAGCCAACCTGGTTCAGAGCGTACTTTATGGGAATGGGGTTGGTGGACAGGGTCATCAGGGCGTTGTTGAGGGGCAACAGCCTGCGATGGATGCTCGACGCCTCCTCCGTTCGTCCCGCCAGGAAGCTCTCGATGAGCTGCTTCATCTGGAGGCCCGCCAGGTGGGAGATGACGCAGATCACCCCATAGCCGCCGAGGGCAAGGACGAGCAGCGTGTCGCCGTCGTTGCCGCTCCAGACGCGGAAGCCCTTCTCGGCGTTCTGGATGATGTCGGCGATCTGGCCGAAGTTGCTGCTGGCCTCCTTCACCCCCACGATGTTCGGGATGCGCGACAGGCGTATGGTCGTCGCCGCCGTCATGTTGGTGGCGGTGCGCCCGGGGATGTTGTAGAGGATGCAGGGCAGGCTGATGCTCTTGGCGATCGCCTCGAAGTGACGGAGGAGGCCTTCCTGGGGGGGCCGGTTGTAGTAGGGCACCGTCAGGAGGAGGCCGTCCACGCCTACCTTTTCCACTTCGCGGGAGAACTCGATGCTCTCGGCGGTGTTGTAGTTGCCGGTGCCGGCGACTACCGCGCCGCGGTTGCCTATCGCTTCCTTTACCGCGGCGAACAGCCGTACCTTCTCCTCGTGGGAGAGGGTGGGCGTCTCGCCGGTGGTGCCGCCGATCACCAGGCCCTCGCTGCCTGAGTCAAGAAGGGCACTGGCAAGACGCTTAGCCTGTGGGTAGTCAACCTCCCCCTTCTCATTGAAGGGGGTCACCATAGCTGTCAGCAGTCGTCCCAGCTCCGCCATCGTAAACCTCCCCTATAGCAGATTGCGGGCAATCAGGTCTTCGCCGATCTGGATGGAGTTGAGAGCCGCCCCCTTGCGCAGGTTGTCGGACACCACCCACATGGCGAAGCCATTGGGATGGGAGACATCCTGGCGGATGCGGCCCACGAAGGTGCTATCGCGGGCGGCGGCCGTCCAGGGCTGAGGGTAGAGGCTGATGCTGGGCTCGTCCTGAACGGTGATGCCCGGCGCCTCCCGCAGGAGGTTCCGTATCTCGTCCGCCGACATGGAACGGCTCAGTTCCACGTGTACCGCCGCACTATTAGCGACAAATACCGGCACTCGTACGCAGGTGGCCGATATCGCAAGTTCGGGTTCGTGCATGATCTTGCGCGTCTCTTGAACCATCTTCCACTCTTCTTTGGTGTAGCCGTTGTCCAGGAACACATCGATCTCCGGCAGAAGGTTGAAGGCGATCTGGTGGGGGTAGACGTGAGGCATGACGTTCTTGCCGTCGAGCACCGCCCTTGCCTGCTCCGTCAGCTCAGCGACGGCGCGAGCGCCGGTAGCGGAGACCGCCTGGTAGGTATCGACGATGATCCGCTTGATAGGGTTGACCTGATGGATCGGCCAGAGGGCCAACACTATGGGGGTGGTGGAGGAGTTGGGGATGGCGATAACGCCTCGATGTTGCTCAAGGTCGTCGCCGTTCACCTCCGGCACCACCAGCGGCACATCCGGCTCCATCCGCCAGACGGGGCTATCGTCGATCACTACCGCCCCTGCCTTGACAGCCGCCGGCACCAGGTTCCGCGATACCTCCGGGGTGGCCCCGAAGAAAGCGATATCCGCGCCGGCAAAGGAGTGGTGGTTGGTATCCTGGACTTCTATCTCTTGTTCGCCCACCAGCAATTTCTTTCCCTGAGAGCGGGAGGAGGCCAGCAGCCGCAGAGACTTGATGGGAAAGCGGCGCTGGAAGAGCAATCTGATCAGCTCGCGGCCCACCAGGCCGGTGGCTCCCACGATCGCTACGCTTAGTTCCCTGGACATCGGACTCCCGCTGGCAACACTTAAAAAGATGGCCGCTCCCTTGCGGCGCGAACATCGTAGAACATTGCGTGCCTGGCCGCAAGCCCCGCGACGGCGGTTGTCGGACAAGGGATATTAGGACGCTCAGCTGCCGCCGGGACGGCGATTACGCCCTGGCCCTGACCGCTCGCCAGGGGCGTCGCAGGCGGAGGCGCGCGAGACCGCGGATGTCCTCCCAGACGGTCTTGCGGATGTTCACCCGCGTATCGAGGTCCT
>CAZXAF010000153.1:0-4222 GCA_964638905.1 uncultured Dehalococcoidia bacterium | reverse complement strand
TCGGTGATGTACTCGAAGCGCAGGAGGATCTTCTGACCGGCGAAGGGGCTGAGGTCGATGCTCTCCTCCACCCAGGCAGGGCTGCCGCCGCCGCTCGTGCCGGTGTAGGCGGGCCCATAGGACAGGCCGAGCGGGTTTTCTTCGTTGGTGTAGCGGCCGTTGAGGATCTGCCAGGTGCTGCCGCCGTCGCTGGAGGCCATGACGTAGGCGTGGTCCCAGTGGTTTTCGATATCGTACCAGGTCCAGAAGGTGAGGGTGGCGCTCTCGGTGCCCGTCAGGTCGAACTCGCCGGTGAGCATGCTATCGATAGCATCGCCCCGGCCCGACCACCACTGGCCACTGCCGCTGTGGGGCTCGTTGGGGATGGCCTTGACCGCCTGGTCGCCGTCGAAGGAGAAGATGGCGTCACCCTCGGCCAGATCCGCCTCGATGTAGTCGGCGGCGAACTGGTGGACAGTGTCCTCACCCTCGCCGTAGTCGGTGAGGGTGGTAGTCGGTGATACCTCGACCTCGGCATCGGCATGGCTGTAGGGGCCGCCGTCGGGGTCGTCCAGGTAGTTGGCGACCAGCCAGTCGGTGAAAACGTCATCGAAGGTGACGCCGTAGGGCGCAAGATAGGCATCTATGCCCTCGATTCCGTCGGCAGGCTCCGCCAGGAGGCGGTGGGCGTTTTCGAAGCCGCCGTAGTGATCCAGCAGATAGCGGATGAACAGGTGGGAGGCAGCGTAGTGGGCGGTATTGCCGGCGCCCAGAGGCTCCCATGCATTGAGCTGGGTGTCGGGCTGGGCAAGGGTCATCCGCGCGGAGTCTGAGTCGCGTTTGGCCAGCTCGCGTGCCAGCTCCGCCAGGCCTTCGTCCACCCATATCTCCTCGCTGGGGTCGGCATTCCAGTGCACCAGGTGCTGAAGCTCATGGGCGATTAGCCCGTTGTAGCTATCGGAGCCCGGATTCAAAGCCGCAGTATCCAGGTAGACCATCTCCCGCTCGTTGCTGGAGGGGCTGGCGGCGCGTGGGTATTCATCCCCATCGTTGAAGTAGCCACCCAGGCCGATCAGATCAGCGTGGAGGAGGGTGATGTGGCTATCGCTGTCCACCCCCGGCGTCCATTCCTCCCCGAAATTGCGCACCACCATGGGGTGGACGATCTCTTCGAAGTCTTGTCCTGCCTGTTGGAGATCCTCTTGGGAGATTTCGAGACCCTCCTGGATGTAGAAGTAGGCGTGAGGGGTGATGAGGCGGAGAACGGCGTTCACCGTCGGCAGGGATGGTGTGAAGACGTCCAGGATGGTGAATTCGTGCTGCTGGCCCTCCTGATAGGCTGGCGGCTGCTGGTGGGCGACAGGCGACAGGGGGCCGGCGGTGCGCCCCAGGCGGACGGCCAGATCCAGGACGTCGCGGTCCAAAGGTTGGGTCTGGGCGGGCCCAGGCGAGGGTGTGGGGGAGGGTAGGGCTGTGGGCGATGAGACGGCTGTGGGCAATGGGCTAAGGGCGGGCGTCGGCGTCCGTGTGGGCGTTTCCTGGGCTGTTTCCTGACCGCAGGCCAGGCAGAGGATGATAGCCAATAACAATAGGGAGGTGAGGAATACCTTCACCTCCCCATAGTACACTGCGGCCCGATGTATGGGCTACAACGCGCGAGGATGGGCCTTCTCGTAAACCTGTCGAACGTGCTCAGTGGCCAGGTGGGTGTAGACCTGAGTGGTAGAGATATTGGCGTGGCCCAGCATCTCCTGGACGTGACGCAAAGGCATTCCGCCTCGCAGCATGTGGGTGGCGAAGCTGTGGCGCAGCGTGTGAGGCGTCACATCGTCGCGCAGGTTGGCCGCCTTGGCGTATCCCTTCAGGATCAGCCAGAAGCCCTGACGAGTAAGCCGTTCGCCGCGGCGGTTGACAAACAGCGCCTTCTCGTTCTTGTTGCGGACTATGAGGCCTCGGGCTTCCGTCAGGTATTCCACCAGGGCCTCGTTGGCCTGCTCGTGGATAGGGATGATGCGCTCCTTCGCTCCCTTGCCCGTGCAGCGAACGGAGGGATTCTTCCCGTCCACGCTGACGTTGGACACCTCCAGCGACACCAGCTCGGTGACCCGCATGCCGGTGGCGTATAGCAGCTCCAGCATCGCCCGGTCCCGCTTCGCTTCGGGGGTGGACCGCTTGCAGGGCTGCTCCAGCAGTTCGTCCACTTCGTTGGGGGTGATGGGCTTGGGGAGCATCTTGCCCACACGTGGCGAAGCCAGCCCCTCGGTGGGGTTGTTGGCTAGAATGCCCTCGGCAGCCATGAAACCAAAGAAAGAGCGGATGGCTGCCACCTTGCGGGCAACGGTCGTTTCCGCATACTTGCGCTCCTTCAGATCGAGGATGAAGTCCTGAATGACCACGCGGTCGACCTTGTCCCAGCGACTGCCGTTACCGTGCCCCTTGAGGTATTCGGATAGCTGCTCAAGATCATTGCGATAAGCCGCAATGGTATTGTTCGAAGCTCCCTTTTCCGCCGAAAGAAAGTCTAGGAACGCGGTTAGATGGCTCTCCATTCCTTACCTCCGGCTGTCTCTAAACGCTGCCCTCAGGGGTCGGACTATTCTACACCGACCCTATCGCCCGCCGTCTAGGCGGCCCAAGGAAAAATTCACGGAACAAATCCCGACAAATTTTTCACCAATGTAGAACGCTTGGCGGCGGCCGAAGTTAACTTGATTATGGGGGGAAAATTGACAAAATGTCATGAAAAAGCAATAAACCTTGCAGAGTCCTCCGACTTAGGAATAGACTTTGAACCTAGATTTCGGGGAAACCGGCGTCGGCGATGGACCAGCCGCCGGCTCCTAGCAAGGGCACGAAACGGCAGGGGCCCAGGCGCTTGGTGGCGAGCCCACCGCGACTGTTGGTTACCAGAAGGAGCTCTTGCACGTCCTGGGCGCCCACGGGGATCACCAGCCGTCCCCGTGGTGCCAACTGCTCGACCAGGGACGACGGAACGTTGGGTGCCGCAGCCGTGACCAGGATGCCTTCGTAGGGCGCCTCATCCGGCCAGCCGGGGGTATCGCCCGCCAGGTGAACCTGGACGTTGTCGTAGCCCAGTTCCGCCAGGATCGCTGCTGCCTGCTCGGCCAGAGGGGCGATGCGCTCCACCGTCACCACTTGGGCTGTGAGCTCGGCCAGGATGGCCGCCTGGTAGCCGGAGCCGGTCCCCAGCTCGAGCACCTTTTCGTCGCCCTTGAGGTCGAGGGCTTCGGTCATCATGGCCACGATCAGGGGCTGGGAGATGGTCTGGCCATGGCCGATGGGAAGGGGACGGTTGTCGTAGGCGAAGGCGCGCAGGTCGTCGGAGACGAACTTCTCGCGGGGAATCCTGGCCATGACCGCCAGCACTCGCTGGTCACGGATGTCGCGGCACAGTTCGGCCAGGAGTTGGGCCTTGGTCCTCTCCAATAGGTTATAGGTGACTTTGGGCATGCAAGACACCTACCCGGAAGCTAATTCCTAAACCAATTATATCATTACGCTGATCCGATAGCGAGGCGGCTTCTGCTATAATCGCCGCGAAGGGCATCGGCGGACGGGAGGAGATCGTGGGCGCTCGCTTCTGGATCGGCACCTCTGGCTGGCATTACGCTCACTGGCAGGGCATGTTCTATCCCGAGGGCACGCCGACCTCCGGCTGGTTAGCGCACTACATCCGTCACTTCTCCACGGTGGAGATCAACAACAGTTTCTACCGCCAGCCGAAGCCCAGCGCCTGGCAGCTCTGGCGACGCGCCGTCCCCGACGGCTTTCGGTTCGCTGTCAAGGTCAACCGTTTCATCACCCACATCAAGCGGCTGCGGGAGCCGGATGAGCCGCTGCGCCGCTTCCTGGAGGGCGCTCGCCTGCTGGAGGACCGCCTAGGCCCCCTGCTCTATCAGCTTCCGCCCAACTTCCATCGCACGGCGGAGAACGAGGCCAGGCTGGAGGCCTTCCTGGAGGCCCTGCCGTCGGGGTTGGAGCACGTCTTCGAGTTCCGCCACCAGTCCTGGTTCCAGGACGATGTGTTCCGCCTGCTGCGCCGCCACAACGTCGGCTTCTGCGCCTTCGATATGCCGGGCATGGAGTGCCCGCTGGTGGCCACGGCCTCCTTCGCCTACATGCGCTTCCACGGCAGCGAGGCCCTGTACGCCAGCAACTACACGCCGGAGATGCTGGAGGGCTGGGCGGAGCGATTGCGGCGGCTGGCCGAGGGCCTGAGCGA
>CAZXAF010000152.1:0-4354 GCA_964638905.1 uncultured Dehalococcoidia bacterium | reverse complement strand
GCCTGCGGAGGCTGAAGAGGCACCTGCCGAGGAGGCTGAGGCCGAGAAACCAGAGGCTGAGGAGACAGAGGAAAAGAAGTCGTGAAGCTTCCCGTATACAGCGCTGAGGGATCCAAGCTGAAGCCCATCACGGTGGACGATGCAGTGTTCGGCGTCAAGCCTAACCTGGCCGTGGTGCATCAGATCTTCATGGCTCATCGGGCCAATCAGCGGGCCGGCAGCGCCAGCACCAAGGGACGGGGCGAGGTTCGGGGCAGTTCTGCCAAGGTTCGTGTTCAGAAGGGCACCGGCCGGGCGCGCCAGGGCACCGCTCGTGCTGGCCACCGCCGAGGCGGCGGCATTACCTTCGGGCCCAAGCCTCGCAGCTACCATCAGGCGTTGCCCAAGCGTATGAAGCGGCTGGCCATTCGCTCGGTGCTATCGGGCAAGGTGGCCGGCGGCCGCATGGTGGTGGTCAAGGAGCTGGCCGTGGAGAAGCCAAACACCAAACATATGGCGAACGCCCTGGCTAACCTCGGCGTCGAGCGCTCGGTGCTGGTCGTTACCGGCGAGCCGGACCGGAGCGTGCATGTCAGCGCTCGCAACATACCGAAGACGAAAGTCCTACCAGCCGACTACCTGAACGTGCTGGACATGATCACCCATCGCCATCTGGTGATGACGGTGGCGGCGGTGCGCCGCTGCGAGGCCCTTTGGGGCGGCGATCGCGTCGGCCAGCGTCGGCCAAGGGTTGGCGTGGCTGCCAGCGGCCAGGAGGCGAGCTAGGATGCCCAAGGCGATTCACCCCTATGACGTGATCGATCACCCCCTGGTGACTGAGAAGGGCTCCTACCTGCTGGCCGAGGACAAATATGCCTTTCGGGTGGCCAAAAGGGCCAACAAGACGCAGATCAAGCAGGCGGTGGAGAAGGCCTTCAACGTGCGGGTGTTGGCGGTCAATGTGATGAACGTGAGAGGCAAGCAGCGCCGCTGGGGCAGAAGGGAAATCCTGGCCCCTGACTGGAAGAAGGCCATCGTCACGCTGGCGCCAGGGGACAAAATCGAACTGTTCGAGGGTGTATAGAGATGGGGATCAAGCAGTACAAGCCTACCTCTCCCGGCCGCCGGGGAGCGACCGGCTACACTTTCGAGGAGATAACCAAGAGGAAGCCGGAGAAGTCCCTGACGGTGCCCCTGAAGAAGTCGGGCGGCCGCAACCGTCAGGGGCGGCTCACAGTGCGCCACCGAGGCGGCGGCGCCAAGCGGATGCTGCGCCTGATCGACTTCAAGCGAGACAACTTCGGCGTGCCGGGGAAGGTGGCGGCCATCGAATACGACCCCAATCGCTCGGCGCGCATCGCCCTCATCCACTACGCCGACGGCGACAAGCGATACATCCTCTGGCCGGTGGGTCTGAAGGTGGGGGATACGGTGATGTCTGGCCCTGAGGCGGAGATACGGCCCGGCAATGCTCTACCTCTGAGGAGGATACCGCTGGGCACAGCGGTGCACAACGTGGAGCTTTCCTTGAACCGGGGCGGCCAGCTTGTGCGCAGCGCTGGCTCCTCCGCTCAGGTGATGGCCAAGGAGGAGCGATACGTGCTCGTGCGCCTGCCCTCGGGCGAGATACGCAAGATCCTGGCCGATTGCGTGGCGACCATTGGCCAGGTGGGCAACGTTGAGCACAGCCAGATCAAGCTCGGCCGGGCAGGGCGATCCCGCCTCATGGGGAGACGGCCGGAAGTGCGCGGTTCGGCCATGAACCCCCGCGATCACCCTCACGGTGGCGGCGAGGGCAAGGCGCCCATCGGGATGCCGGGGCCCAAGACGCCCTGGGGCAAGCCGGCCCTCGGTTATCGCACCCGCCGCCGCAAGGGGAGCGACAAGTATATTGTGCGACGTCGCCGTGGCAGCTAGGGGGTAGACGTTGACTAGGTCGACCAAGAAGGGACCATTTGTAGACGCCAAGCTGATGAAGAAGGTGGAGGCGGTGCAGCGCTCGGGTCAGAAAACGGTCATTCGCACCTGGTCGCGGGCGTCGACGATCATGCCCCAGATGGTGGGCCTGACCATCGCCGTCCACGACGGGCGGCGCCATGTGCCGATCTTCATCACCGAGAACATGGTCGGCCATCGACTGGGGGAGTTCGCCCTGACGCGTACCTTCCGAGGCCACGCTGGCAGGTCGGAGAAGTTCACCAAGGTGCGCTAGGAGCAGGATGGAGCATGCAGGTAAGAGCGTCGGCCAGGAACGTGGCGGTGTCGCCCAAGAAGATAAGGCTCCTGCTAGATCAGTTGCCGGGCAGGAGCGTGAACGAGATCCTGGCCCGTCTGCGGCACATGCCGTCGCCTCATGCCAGGGTGGTGGCTAAGCTGGTGCAGTCGGCGGCAGCAAACGCCGAGAACAACTACCAGATAGACCCTCGGTACCTGCGGGTGGTCACCGCTTACGCCGGCGATGCACTCACGCTAAAGCGCTGGCGGGCGCGTTCCCGCGGTCGTGCCGCTCCCATGCTGAAGCGACGCAGCCACGTCACGGTAATAGTAGAGGAGGTTGGGGGTTAGTATGGGGCAGAAGGTTCACCCTCACGGCTTTCGTCTCGGCTATATCTACGGCTGGCAGAGCAGGTGGTTCGACGAGAAGAACTATACGGCCCTCCTGCACGAGGACCTGACTATCCGGCGCACCCTTAGCAAGATGCTGGCCGACGCCGGCGTCTCCAGTGTGGAGATCGACCGTAACGCCAACCAGGTCACAGTCACCATCCACACGGCACGGCCGGGCATAGTCATCGGCCGCGGCGGCCAGCGGGTGGACGAGGTGCGCAGGGAGCTGGAGAGTCTGACCGGCCGGCGCATGCGGGTGAACATTGTTGAGATCCGCATGCCGGAGATGGAAGCTGTCCTGGTGGCCAGGGCGGTGGCAGACCAGCTGGAGCGGCGCGTATCCCATCGGCGGGCGATGAAGCAGGCGGTGGCCCGATCTATGCAGCGGGGAGTCGAGGGCATCAAGATCAAGGTGGCAGGACGCCTGGGCGGCTCGGAGATGTCGCGCAAGGACACAGAGATGGTGGGGCGGGTGCCGCTGCACACCCTGAAAGCGGACATCGACTACGGCACCGCCGAGGCTCACACCACCCTTGGGCTCATCGGCGTCAAGGTTTGGATTTATAAGGGCGACATTGTTCGCGAGACCGAAGAACGAGTAGTAGAAGAGGAGGAATCCCCCTCGCCTAGCCCGGGGGAGTGACCGGTCATGCTGCAGCCCAAGCGCGTGAAACATCGGAAGGCACATCGAGGCCACCGTAGGGGCAGAGCCAATGCCGGCAACAAGCTGACCTTCGGCGAGTTCGGCCTTCAGGCCCTGGGAACCACCTGGATGACCGCTCGCCAGATCGAGGCCGCCCGTCGTGCCATCACTCACCACATCCGCCGTGGTGGCAAGGTGTGGATCTGCGTCTTTCCCGATAAGCCGGTCAGCAAGAAGCCAGCGGAGACGCGCATGGGCAGCGGCAAGGCTGCCACCGACCACTGGGTGGCGGTGGTCAGGCCAGGGAGAATTCTGTTCGAGATCGCCGGCGTGCGGGAGGATATAGCGCGGGAGGCCATGCGTCGTGCCTCCCACAAGCTGCCTATCCCCACCCGGGTGGTAGCGCGGGATGCGCTGGCCTAAGGGGTAGTAGTGACAAGGGTCAATCGAAGGACTGAGGAGATTCGCCACCTCTCCGATGGCGACCTGGCTAAGGAGCTGGAGGAGACCCATCGCCGGCTCTTCTCCCTGCGCCTGCGCTGGATGACCCGCCAGGAGTCTAACTACCGGCTGATGACTCAGACCAAGCGGCGGATTGCTCGGCTGAAGACCATCCAGAGGGAGCGGCAGTTGGTCGCCGAGGCGGCCGCCGAGAAGGAGTAGGATGCCAGACGTCCGCTACGGTCGCCGAAAGACCCGTGTGGGGATAGTGGTCAAGGATAGGATGGCGAAGACGGTGGTAGTGGCCGTGGAGGCCTTCAAGCGCCACCGTCTGTACAACAAGATCATCCGGCGGGTGAAGCGCTACAAGGCCCATGATGAGGAGAACGCCTGCCAGGTAGGCGATAAGGTGATCATTGTGGAGAGGCGGCCCCTATCGCGGGACAAGCGCTGGCTGGTGGCCGAAGTCGTGACCCCTGCTGTCCTGCCCGAGGAGGAGAAGGCTGTCTTCGAGGAAGAGGAGTCTGAGGAACTGAGGGAGCTGGAGGAGGCGATCGCTGCTGAGGCACCGCCGGTAGAGGAAGAGGAGCCGCCCGCGGAGGAGCCAGCGGCTGCCGAGGAGGCGGAGGAAGCAGCGCCGGCCGAGGAAGAGGCACCGCCCGAAGAGGAGCAGCCGGCGGCGGT
>CAZXAF010000151.1:0-4404 GCA_964638905.1 uncultured Dehalococcoidia bacterium | reverse complement strand
GGGATCAGCGACTCCAGCCCAGCGTAGGAGTTGAAGTCGCAGTAGGAGCACTTGGCCTGGCAAAAGGGGATGTGGATGTACAGGCTGAATCTTGTCTCGCCCATGATACCTAATTCGCATCGTAGCACCGTTCTTTAGGAGCAACAACGTTGACTTTGGCTAGGGGAAATGCGAAACTCTGGATATCATGAAAACGTATCTGAAATCTCGTAGCTGCGGCGAATTGCGCGCCGAACACGAAGGCGAGGAGGTCTCCCTGGCCGGCTGGGTACACCGCCGCCGCGACCACGGCAACCTCATTTTCATCGATCTGCGCGACCACGAAGGCATCGTTCAGGTAGTGTTCAATCCCAAAGAGGCCGAGGAGGCCCACCAGGTGGCCAGCGATGTGCGCAACGAGTACGTGCTCCATGTGAAAGGGGTGGTAGCACGGCGACCGGCGGGCACCGAGAACCGCAACATGCCCACCGGCGAGGTGGAGGTGCATGCTCAGAGCGCGGTCCTTCTCAACCCGTCGAAGACGCCGCCCTTCTATATCAATGAGGACACGGAGGTTGAGGACCTGCTGCGATTGCGCTATCGCTACCTAGACCTGCGGCGTGAGCGCATGCACAAAAATATGGTCCTCCGCCACAACGTGACCCGGTTTATTCGCAACTTCCTCAGCGACCGGGGCTTCCTAGAGGTGGAGACGCCGATCCTCATCAAGAGCACGCCCGAGGGGGCGCGCGACTACTTGGTGCCCAGCCGCGTTAACCCCGGCCTATTCTATGCTCTGCCCCAGTCGCCCCAGCAGCTCAAGCAGCTCCTGATGGTGTCCGGGTTCGAGCGCTACTTCCAGATCGCCCACTGCTTCCGCGACGAAGACCTGCGGGCCGATCGCCAGCCGGAGTTCACCCAGCTGGACATGGAGATAAGCTTCATAAACGAAGATGACATGCTGAACCTGATGGAGGAGCTCCACGTTGCGATGGTGGAGACGATTCGGCCTGACGTGCGGATGCCCAAGCCCTACCCCCGCTTTACCTACGCCGAGGCGATGCGTCGCTTCGGCACAGACAAGCCGGACCTGCGCTACGGGATGGAGCTGGTGGACGTCTCCGACCTGCTGGCCAAATCGGAGTTTGAAGTCTTCCAGCAGACACTGGCCGCCGGCGGCGTGGTGCGGGCCATCTGCGCTCCCGGCGGTGCCGCCCTCAGCCGCCGCCAGATCGACGAGCTCACTGATTTCGTCAAGACGGTGGGCGGCAAGGGGCTCATATCCATCGGCTTGACCGGCGAAGGGCCGGTGGAGGAGCTGACCGCCGAGGAGTTCCACTCGCCCTCGCACCGCTTCCTTCGCCTGGAGGAGGTGCGGAGCATCGCCGCCCGCGCGGGGGCCAACCGCGGCGACCTGATCATCATGGTGGCCGATCAGGAGGAGCAGGTCTGCCAGGCGCTGGACGGCCTGCGGCGGGAGATGGCCCGCCGCCTGGATCTGGTCGATGAGGGCGTCTTCGCCTTCTGCTTCGTCACCGAATTCCCCCTCTTGGACTGGAACGAGGCCGAGGAGCGCTGGGACCCGGTGCACCATCCGTTCACTTCTCCCACGGAAGAGGACCTGCCCCTCATGGATACCGACCCGGGCCACGTTCGTGCCCGCGCCTACGACCTGGTCTGCAACGGCTGGGAGATAGCCGGCGGCAGCATCAGAATTCATCGCCGCGACGTGCAGGAGAAGATGTTCAGCCTGCTGCGCATCTCGCCTGAGGAGGCCCAGTACCGCTTTGGCCACATGCTGGAGGCATTCGAGTACGGTGCGCCGCCCCACGGCGGCATCGCCACCGGCCTTGACCGCACGGTGATGATCCTGGCCGGCGAGCGGGACATTCGGGAGGTGATCGCCTTCCCCAAGACGAAGACCGCCTCCGACCCCCTGTTCGGCGCTCCCTCCACTGTGTCCGATGCCCAACTAGCAGAGCTGCACATAGCGCTGAGGCCGGGGGTAGTCCCGAAGGAATCTCCTTGAGACTGTTCCTACGTTGTAACTGTTGTGGGCTGGCTTACGTCATCGGTAGGGGAAGACTGTCGCCTGCCGGGCGTGGGCTTCTCGGGTTGCGATGAGGAATTTGGTTCTGGTTCTGGGCGGCCTGGCCATCGCGGTGGCTGTGGTCGTTGGCGTGGTGGCGGCCCTGGTCGGCGGTGGTGGCGATGGGGAGGAGGGGAGCCCGTCATCGCAGGAGACGCCAGCCGCCGGCGGTGAACTGCGGCTGGTGGGCAGAGACCCGCTGACTCTTGACCCCGCCTGCGCCAGCGATGTCGATTCCGCCAACTATATCGTGGAGGTCTTCGGTGGCCTGGTGACCATCGACCGCGACCTCCAGATCGTGCCGGACATTGCTGAAAGGTGGGACATAAGCGACGACGGCACGGTCTACACTTTCTACCTCCGGCGCGGCGTCCTCTTTCACAAAGGGGATCGCCAGGTAACGGCCAGCGACGTCAAGTACTCCTTGGAGCGGGCCCTTGACCCTGACACGCAGTCCACGGTGGGCGAGGTCTACCTGGGCGATATCGTGGGGGCCGAGGAGTTCGTTGACGGCGAGGCCGATGAGGTCACAGGCATCGAGGTGGTGGACAACTACACCCTTAACATCACCATCGCCGCCCCCAAGGTCTCCTTCCTGGCCAAGCTGACCTATCCCACCGCCTTCGTCGTAGATCGCAATCAGGTGGAGGGCAGCACCTGCTTCAGCAACACCAACTGGCAGCGCAAGCCCAACGCCACCGGGCCCTTCAAGCTGGCGGAGTGGGACCTGGGGCAGCGTATCGTCCTGGAGCCGAACAGCCGCTATCACCTGGGAGCGCCATTGTTGGGTCGGGTGGTGTACACCCTTGGCGGCGGCTCTGCTATCACCATGTACGAGAACGATGAGCTCGATGTCACCGGCGTTGGCCTGAACGACATCGAGCGGGTACGCGACCCGGCTGAGCCTCTCAATGCGGAGTTTCATGAGGCGCCGCGGATGGACATCTGGTACATCGGCTTCGACGTGGAGAAGCCGCCCTTCGATGACCCTAAGGTGCGCCAGGCCTTCGCCCATGCCATCGACAAGGACAAGCTCATCGAGGTAGTGCTGCTGGATGCAGTGGTGGAGGCCGATGGCATCCTGCCGCCGAGCATCCCCGGCTTTAACGAGGACCTCCAGGGTCTGGACTTCGATGTGGAGAAGGCGCGTCAACTGCTGGCGGAGTCCAGCTACGGCGGGCCCGAGGGGCTGCCCGACATCGAGATCGCCTCCTCGGGACGGGGAGCCAGCGTGGGGCCGGTGAGCGAGGCCGTTCTGGCCATGTGGGAGGAGAACCTGGGGATTGAGATCTCCACTCGCCAGGCGGAGACCGCCACCTTCTTCCACGATGTCCATGAGGGCAAGTACCAGATGTTCGAAATGGGCTGGGTGGCCGACTACCCTGACCCGGAGAATTTCTTGACAATCCAGTTCCACAGCGGTAGCACCACCAACTACAGCCAATATGAGAACGCCGAGGTGGATCGCCTGCTGGATGAGGCGGATGCGGAGGCGGACGAGGCCACGCGGCTGTCGTTGTATCAGCAGGCGGAGCAGATCATCGTCGACGACGTGCCCTGGATACCCCTGTTCCACGACGAGTTCAACGTGCTGATCAAGCCCTACGTCAAGGACTATACTCTTCCTCCGTTCGTCATCCCCAGGATGCGCTACGTCTACATAGAGGAGTAGGCTCGCGGCGGCGACATGTAAGAGAAGATGCAGGGTATTCTCCCCTTCGTAGTGCGGCGCTTGGTCTGGGCGCCGTTCGTCCTTCTAGCGGTATCGCTGGCTACCTTCGCCCTCGGCCGCTTCGGGCCGGGCGACCCGGTGGAGATCCTGCAAGGCCAATACCACGATCCCCAGCGGGTGGAGGCGATCCGCCACGAGCGGGGCTTGGATGACCCCTTCTTTGTCCAGTACGGCCGCTACATGTGGGATGTCTTCCACGGCGACCTGGGCACCAGCTTCACCTACCTGGGTGTGCCCGTAAAGGACATTATCTTCGACAAGATGTGGGTCACCATCCAGTACAACCTGGTGGCCCTGATCATCATTTTCGCCATCGGCATTCCCGCAGGCATCTGGGCGGCCCTCAGGCAGGGAACCTGGCAGGACCCCTTAACGATTGGCGTTTTTCTATTCTTCAGATCTGTTCCCGTCCTGGTGACCATACCTATCTTGCAGTTCATATTTGCCATCAAGCTGGGCTGGCTACCCAGCAGCGGCTGGGTGGAGAGGGACATCCTTGGCCTGAAGATCGGCATCTTTGACAAGCGGATCATCATGCCTATTCTTGCCCTGTCCCTGCCGGGCATCGCCGCGGTGGCCCGCCTGATGCGCGCCCAGACCCTGG
>CAZXAF010000150.1:0-4425 GCA_964638905.1 uncultured Dehalococcoidia bacterium | reverse complement strand
CGGGCCATAGCTGAGGCCGAGGTAGGCGACGACGTGTGGCGCGAGGACCCCACGGTCAATCGCCTGGAGGCGATGGCCGCCGAGAGGCTGGGGAAGGAGGCGGCTCTGCTTACGGCCAGCGGCACCATGAGCAACCTCGTGGCCCTGCTGACCCACTGCCAGCGAGGCACCGAGGTGCTCCTGGGCGATGAGGCCCACATCTTCCACTACGAGGTAGCGGGGGCGGCCGCCCTGGGCGGCCTGGAGCTGCGGACGATCCACAACGATAGCCGCGGTCGCCTGGATCCCGAGGACGTGGAACAAGCCATTCGCCTTTCCGACATCCATTACCCTCCTACGGGGCTGGTCTGCCTGGAGAACACCCACAACCGTTGCGGCGGGGCCGTTCTCAGCGAAGGCGACATGGAGGCGGTGGCCCAGGTGGCCCATCGCCGGGGCATTCCCGTTCACCTGGATGGCGCACGCATCTTCAACTCTGCCGTCGCGCTGGGGGTGCCGGCGGCCGATCTGGCCCGCCAGGCCGACTCGGTGGCCTTCAGCCTCTGCAAGGGCCTGGCCTGTCCGGTCGGCTCCCTCCTCTGCGGCAGCGTCGAATTCATCGAAAGGGCGCGCAAGTACCGCAAGATGGTAGGCGGCGGCATGCGCCAGGCGGGAATCATCGCTGCAGCGGGCATCGTCGCTCTGGAGAGCATGATCGATCGCCTGCAGGAGGACCACGACAACGCCAAGCTGTTGGCGCAGGGACTGGTCGGCCTGTCTTCGCTCCGCTTTGATCCGGCGTCCGTCCAGAGCAACATGGTGAGCCCGCAAGTGGAGGGCATCCCTGCTCTCGAGTTCCAGGGCCGTCTGGGGCAGGCAGGCGTGCTGGCCACGTACATGGGAGGCCAGCGGCTGCGTCTGGTCACCCACTATGGCATCGAGCGGGCGGACATCGAGGAGGCTGTCCAGCGGGTTCGGGCTGCAGCCGGCGCATTGACATAAGCAGAATGCCCCGTCGTAGCGCCTGGACTCAGGGTTGGGCTATTTCCACAGGCAGCCGATGCCCTCCAGGTGGGCATGGGTTTCGTAGGTCGTCAGGCGGCTGGCGTAGCGTCCATCATCGCGCCAGGCCCTGGCCAGCCCCTCGATCACCAGGGTAGCGTCGACCGACACGCCCTCATTGGTGAAGACGTAGCGAAGCAGACGGCCGTACTCGTCCTTGTCGCGGGTGTCGGGCTCCAGTCTGACGATCGTCCCCACGAGCTCGCGGTTTCTTTCTGTGGCTTCCTCATAGCAGTCCTCGTCCTTTTCGGGGGCATCGATGCCATAGTAGCGCACCCGCTGGTGCTCGCCGTCGAACAGGACATCTATGGTATCGCCGTCGATGACGTTCTCCACCTTAGCCTGCTCCAGCGATTGCCAGTCGGGGTGGACGAAGGGGGGAGGAGTAGCCGTGGGAGTGGGCGTTGGCGATGGGAAGGGCGTGGCGGTGGCAGCAGTGTCCGCCGTCCCATCGCCGGTGGTGAGCCCAAACTTGATAAAGCCGACCAAGGCCGCCAGCAGGATGAGCATGGGCCAGAGGATGGCAATCCTTGGCTGGAACCTGAGCCAGCGGAAATACCTTGTGAAACGTCCCATCGTTCTTAGGCGCTCTTCGCCGGAACTCTCCGTATCCTGATTCTATCGCAGTTTGACATCGGTGTTATAATGAGGCGTTCTCCTGCCCGGACCATGTCTAGCGTCTTATTCGTCTCTGGCATCAACAACGTCGGTCAGTCGGCGTCTCAGCACTTGGCTGCCAAAGGGTATGACGTAGTTTTGGCCGCCAGTGCTACTGAGGCGCTCCGCAGTCTGCACACTTTGATGGTGGATGCCATCATATTCGACAGCGTTGTGCGTGACATGACCGTTCAAGACTTCTGCCAAAGGCTACGCCAAGACCCGCGCTGGGAAGACCTGCCGACCATTTTTCTGGTGCCACCTGCCTTTAGATGGTTACCTGACTCAGTCCCTATGAGAATAGGTCGCGACGCTCTGGTGAGCAAGCCCTTCTTCCCATCGGAGATCGAGCAGACTCTTAGGCGACTGCTGTCACCGCCAACAGTGCCCATTCCGAAGACACTGGCCGTTGGTGACCTTTCGCTGGATCGTGGTCTGTTCGCCCTATCGGGTGAGAGCGGCAGCGTGACCCTGACGCCCACCGAATTCCGCCTGCTGGAATACCTTATGGAGCGGTCGGGGACGGTGGTAACCGCTGACGAGTTGCTGGAGAAGGTCTGGGGCTTCTTCCCTCACACCGGCAGTGGCGACATAGTCCGTTCCCACATGCGCAATCTGCGGCGCAAGATCAACAGGGTGACCCGGAGGCGAGAGGTGATTCGCACCCTTCCCAGGCGTGGCTATCGATTCGCCACCTAGGGGCGTCGCGGGCCAGCTTTCCTTGACTTTTGCTCGGGCCATCGCTATTCTCGCAATGGGTATGCCTGTCTAGCGACAGATGGGCGGGAGTAGCTCAGTGGTAGAGCTCCTGCCTTCCAAGCAGCCCAGCGTTGACGCTGTGCCCCAAAACTGGGAGTCCCTATTGAAGAGTGTCCAGTTATAGGCTATTCAATGGCCCAGGGAAATACCTTGGCCTTCTTCGCCTTCTCGATAGCTTCCGGCAGTGGCCCCGAACCCCCCATCTCCATCGCTAGGCGCTCAAGCCCCACCTTCAAGTCAGCCGCCCTCTTCTCCAAGGCTTCGCCCAGAGGACTGAGGTCAGAGAGCGGCAAGTCTCTGAAATCCCAGGACACGACCATGGTCTCGGTGTGGCGACAATGTTCAAGGAGTTGCTCCTTGGTTCCCTTCCTCAGGACAGCCGCCAACTCCCCTATAGCGTCTCGGTCACCATCACGAACGCGGCGGCACAGTCGGTAGACGACGCTTTGAAGAACCTGATAAGGCCCCTCAGGATAGCGCCTCTCCATCTCGGGATCGGCCTCTTCCACAGGTAGGCCCTTGTTGATGAGGTCGTTCCATTGCGGGTACCATTCATCGTCGGCATCGCTGTCTACTATGAAGCTTCTTACGCTCGGATGGCCCTCTCTAGTCACTTCTTAAGCATCTTAAGAATCGTCTCTTCATCGGCGGCGGGGTACGAAACTCCTGGAGAAGTTTCGTGGGCTGAGGATTAGGAAGGATTTTAGATACGGTTCAAAACAACTCTGAACCATTCTTTTCGGAAGCAATCATACAAAAAGGTTCTTTTCTGTTGATTGGTGAGCGGTCACTATTCAGCCCAGGCGGCGATAACGGTATTCGGACCGGGTTGAGAGTGCGGGTCCTTATCAACAATGTTCTGCCTCGTGAAGCCGCAATCCCTGAGCATATCCTGGAGCGAGTCGAAAGCTAGCCAGAACGACTTTGGCGAGATTCCGCTTAGCGGGTCTTTGAACCCGAACTCCTGGTACCACCAACCTCGATACCCATTAATAACCTCTGTGGCTTTAGTTTCCTCGGCATAATGGGTCCAGATGAACACTTTATCGCTGATACGTCTTATGCCTTCTATTAATGTCCAGGGTTCAGGAAGATGGTAAAGAATACCGCTGCAGAAAACCACGTCAAACCGTCCGAGCTTTGCCATATCATATTTCTCAAGGTCGACGAGTAGGAACTTGACGGTTTCCAGTCCTAAGATACTGCGCACAAATTCGGCCCGGTCAATGTTGTACTGGCGACCCTCAACACCGAGAACTCTCACACCGGGGTGCTTTGCCAACTGGAATGTTTGCCCGCCCTCGAGGCTCCCAAGATCGAGAATTAAATGCTCGTCCGGGAAACTCTCAAAAAACCAGCTGATGCGTCTGTCCTGGTCGAAGGACACCTTCCCACCGTAGGTCTTGCCGTTGATGGTGAACTGGGTAACCCACGGACCTCGTTTGGCAAATTCCTCCTTGAGGTCTCCTGCTTGACGACCCTTCCCCAGGCCGAACAAACGCATTCACTTCCTCCCAAGGTTGTAACGTAATGACACTTCTATCAAGACTCACCGCAGTCAGGAATTTTGGTAATCATTATAGCAAATTCTGGACTAATGTTGAGTCACTATTTGCCCTGGGCAAAACATAAACACAATGCGTCGTTCCTAAGTCTTCGCGGAAATGAGAGCTCCACGAGCAGCTAGGGAACGCTCTAGTAAAATTTTCCGCGAGTCTAGCCTCAGCAGCGTTTCCTATGAGTGCGGGGGCGAGAAGTCATTTGCACTCTTCCCAGGCGCGGCTATCGATTCGCCACCTAGGGGCGCCAGGGGCACGCTTTCCTTGACTTTTCCGCAAGCCATCGTTATTCTCGCAATGGGTATGCCTGTCTAGCGACAGATGGGCGGGAGTAGCTCAGTGGTAGAGCTCCTGCCTTCCAAGCAGGTCACGCGGGTTCGATTCCCGTCTCCCGCTCCACCCCGAACAA
>CAZXAF010000149.1:0-4426 GCA_964638905.1 uncultured Dehalococcoidia bacterium | reverse complement strand
CGTGTTCGCCGGGGAGATGATCCAGGCCCACGATGCCGGCATCGCCTTCGCCGAGGGGGCCTACCTGCAGCCCGTGCCCCAGCGATACGACATAGTGGTGGCCACCAACATGGGCTATCCAGCCGACATCAATCTCTATCAGTCGGTCAAGGGGATGTCGGTGGCCGCCCAGGCGGTCAAGGAGGGCGGCACTATCATCCTGGCCGCCGAATGCAGCGACGGCCTGGGCCAGGCCCACTACGCGGAGATGCTCGCCTGGCGAGAGACTCCCCGGGAACTCCTGGACATGGTGCTGCAGCCGGGGTTCGCTGAGCTGGAGCAGTGGGCGATCCAGTGCCAGACCATGGTGCAGGTCAAGGCCGACGTCTACCTGCATTCGTCGATGGGGCCCGAACAGACGAGGAGGGCTCACCTGAAGCACTGCCCGGACATCAGCCGGACGGTGGCCGCCCTCTCCGAGGACTTCCGGCGAAGGAACGGCCAGAAAGAGCCCACTATTCTGGTGCTGCCCTTCGGCCAGCTTGCCGTGCCGAGGGTGGGAGACTGAGCTAGCCCTCGCTCAACACCCGATCGGCGGCAGCCACCCCCGCGCCCTTCTCCAGACGGAACCCCTGAGCCGATAGTTCTTGCTCCAGCGCCTGGAGCACCGCCAGGACATTCTCCGCCGAAGAGCTTACGCCCATGAGGCCGATGCGCCATATCTTGCCCGCCAGGACCCCCAACCCGCCGGCGATCTCGATGTTGTGGTCGTACAGAAGGGCGCGGCGCAGCTTCAGGTCCTCGATGCCCTCGGGGATGCGCACGGTAGTGATCAGAGGCAGGCGACAGCCTTCCTGGACGTGCAGAGTCAGGCCCATGACCTCCAATCCGGCCCACAGTGCCTGGCCGTTGCGCTGATGACGGCTTATACGGGCTTCCAGCCCCTCCTCCAGTACCAGCCGCAGGCCTTCGCGCAGGGCGTAGACCATGGTCATGGGCGCCGTGTGATGATAGGCCCGCTTGCCACCCCAGTAATTGTCCAGGAGGGTCATGTCAAAGTACCAGCTACGCACCTTAGTCTCGCGGCTGCGGAGAGCCGCCGCGGCAGGAGGACTCAAGGTCAGAGGAGCCATGCCCGGCGGGCAGCCGAGGCACTTCTGGGAGGCGCTGTGACAGGCATCGAGGCCCCAGTCGTCCACCGCCACCTCGCACCCTCCCAGGGAGGTGACGGCGTCCGCCATCACCAGGGCATCGTGCTCATGGGCCAACCTGATGATATCGTCCAGGGGCTGGTGAACGCCGGTACTGGTCTCGGAGTGGACGATGGCCACCAGCTTGGTGCGACCGGCGGCCTTGAGAGCGGCCTCCACCGCCTCCGCCTCGATGATCCGTCCCCATTCGGCCTCCACCCGCACTACCTCCCCACCATAGCGAGAGGCCATCTCGGCGATGCGATCGCCGAAGAAGCCGGCAACGCAAACCACCACTCGCTCGCCGGGCTCGATGAGATTGGCGATGGCCGCTTCCATGCCGGCGCTGCCGGTACCGGAGACGGCGATGGTCTCCTCGTTCTGCGTGCGGAAAACGGCCCGCATGAGGCTTTTGGTCTCGTCCATGATCTGCAGGAAGTCGGGATCGAGATGCCCCAGGATCGGCGCCATCATGGCCTGATACACACGCGGATGGACGTTGGCGGGCCCAGCGCCCAGAAGGATCCGCGGGGGCGGGTTCAGGTCGGCAGTGCTGCTACTCATGGCTACGCTCCTCTCCCAGGACAGCTTCAAACCACTGCTGCTGTTTGCTCGCCAGCTAACTCATGGGTATAGACCGCGCGTCGACTCATACTCCTGTAGTATCTCCTCAGCCGTCAGCGCCCTAGGCCAGTACGTGACATCCCCGAGTCGACCATGGAACGACTCCGGATCGCCACTGTCGACAGGCAAGCCGCCGAGCCTCAGCGTCTCGCCGGCATCGGACACCACCTTCGTCTCGCCTCTTTCTGTACCACACTCAATCTCAACACCGTTCTTATAGACCCTGGGAAGCCCATCTGCGTCCAGCACCGCCACGAACTGGAACCAGGTGTCGGCGTCACGGACGGGCTCGAGGGTATGAGCAACAGCACGCGTGGGCTCGAAGTCCCTCACGAGGCGACTGCGCCCCCCCATGTAGAACAGGAACTGATTCAGGCCAGCGGGCCCTTTGGCGAAAAGCCGCTCATGGGGATACAGCTTATCCAGATGCGGCCACACCCACAGGCTTATGGTGAAGGGGAACAGGTCTCGGATAGACGCATCATCCTCTATCAGAACGCGATCATCGTCCCCATCGAATTCCAGGACCCACAGGCCGTTGGACAATTGGACCCAGGTGGCGCCGCTGATTGCGCCATCGTTGCCGTACCCGCTCTGGTCCTGCACGACGTCGCCGGAGCCCTCGTGCATGGGCAGCCACAGTCTGGGGGCTGTGGTGTCCAGTGGGCCCTGGTTACCGCCGCAGGCGACGACGCAAAGAACAGCGATGGCAGCGAATGCGATCATCGCCCTCAGCAGCCAGCCTCTCGGCCTAAGACCCATCCCCAGCCTCCCTTCGCCAGCGCAGTGCCGGCCGGCGGGCAGCCGTAGCCTCGTCCAGGCGACCGACGGGGGCGGTTTGAGGCGCCTCCCTGACTACCTGCGGCTCCTCCTCGGCCTCGCGGTCGATGGCCAACAGGGCCTCGCAGAAGGCATCCAGGGCCTCTTTGCTCTCCGTCTCGGTAGGCTCGATCATCAGCGCCTCGTCCACTATGAGGGGGAAATAGACGGTGGGCGGATGGAAGCCGTAGTCGATGAGCCGCTTGGCGATGTCCCAGGTGCGCACGCCCTTCGCCCGCTGGCGGCTGCCTGAGAACACCACCTCGTGCATGCAACGGCGGTCGTAGGGCAGGTGGTAGGCCCGGCGCAGGCGAGCCAGGATGTAGTTGGCGTTGATGACGGCGTTCCCGCTCACCTGGCGTAGGCCTTCCACCCCCAGGCTGCGGAGGTAGGCGTAGGCCCGCACCAGCACGCCGAACTGTCCGTAGAACAGGCCAACCCTGCCGATGCTCCGCTCGGGCGTGGCCAGGGCGAAGCGATCGCCGTCCTTGCCGACCACAGGGGTCGGCAGATAGGGGGCGAGATGGCTCTTGACGGCCACGGGCCCCGAGCCGGGGCCGCCGCCGCCGTGAGGGGTGCTGAAGGTCTTGTGCATGTTCATATGGACCACGTCGAAGCCCATGTCCCCGAAGCGAGCGCGGCCGAGGAGGGCGTTGAGGTTGGCACCGTCGCCGTAGAGGAGCGCCCCCTTGTCGTGGAGCATCTCGGCGATGCGGCCGACGTTGGGGTCGAACAGGCCGAGGGTGTTGGGCAGGGTGAGCATGAGGGCAACCACGCCGTCATCGAGGGCCGAGGCCAGGGCTTGCAGGTCGGTGTTGCCCTGGCCATCCGAGGCCACGCTGATCACCTCGAAGCCGGCCATGGCGGCGGTCGCCGGGTTGGTGCCGTGAGCGGAATCGGGCACCAGGATGCGAGTCCGGCCCTCCTCGCCTCTATCGGCCAGGTAGGCCTTGATTATCAGGATGCCGGTCAGCTCGCCCTGAGCGCCGGCGGCCGGCGCCAGGCTCACGGCGTCCAGGCCGGTGATCTCGGCCAGCCAGCGCTGGAGGTCGTACATCAGGGCCAGGGCGCCCTGGGCCGTCTCCGACTGCTGAAGTGGGTGGAGGCCGGTAAAGCCGTCCAGGCGGGCAAGGGTATCGTGCACCTTGGGGTTGTACTTCATGGTGCAGCTTCCCAGAGGGTAGAAGCCGCTGTCCACGCTGTAGTTGAGGCGGCTGAGGGCCAGGAAGTAGCGCACGACATCCACCTGGCTCAGCTCAGGCAGGCCGACCTCTCGGCGGAGGAGCGGCTCCGGCGGCAGCTCAGCAAGGGGCACGTCGCAGGCCGGCAGCGAGCAGGCCCTACGCCCCGGCTTGCTCAGGTCGAAGGTGAGGCGAGCGCCGATGTCGTGTTGCCTGGGGCCGCTCACCCGCTGCCTCCGATCTCGGCCAGAGCCTCCACCAGGCGGTCGATCTCCTGCCGCGTGTTCATCTCCGTGACGCAGAGAAGGAGGCCGTTCTCCACCTGCTGGCTCACGTCCAGGCCGCCGATGATGCCCCGCTCCAGCAGGGCGCGGTTCACCTCGGACGGCGGGCGGGGGCAGCTTACCACGAACTCTTTGAAAAAAAGACCATCGGAGGGCAGGGAGTAGCGCGGCAGGCGGGCGATGCGCTGGGCGGCGTAGTGGGCCTTGTGATAGCAGAGCTCGGCTACCTGGCACAGGCCCCGCCTGCCCATCGCCGCCAGGTAGACGGTGGCAGCGAGGGCGACAAGCTGCTGGCTGGTGCAGATGTTGGAGGTGGCCCTCTCGCGGCGGATGTGCTGCTCGCGGGTCT
>CAZXAF010000148.1:0-4439 GCA_964638905.1 uncultured Dehalococcoidia bacterium | reverse complement strand
TGGGAGGAATCATACCACAACTTTGGCGGATGCGCCACCCGACGGATTGTTAAATCTGTCAACCAACCAGGCATTGGCCAACTATCTCCTACTCCCCATCGAGAGCACGTCGAATCAACCCTGTGAGGAACTCCCCGCTTTCGGGTCCGCATCCCAGAAGCCTGCGGAGTTTGTCCACGCTCACTGAGATCATCCCCTGCGTTGGATCTTCAATCAGCCCGATCTGGCTCTCCGACCCCGTTGTTTCGACGATGTAACGAGCCAGCTCGGGCTCGCTGTAGGTATGCGAGCCTGCCAGGTTGAAGACCTCCGCTTGGGCCTTGGGGCTGTCCATCGCCAGGAGAAAGGCTCGCAAGACGTCGTCCAGGTGGGCGTATGTCCCACCCGCCTCCCGGATGGCTACCACTGGCTTCCCGGCCAGTGCCTGCTCGATCATCGGCCCGAACTGGCCCAGGTGCCCCTGGCTGAAGACGCCATGCATGCGGAAGATGGTCGCCGGCAGGCCTCGCCGCTGGTAGACCAGGCACAACTTCTCGCAGCTCAGTTTGGTGAGACCGTAGACTGGCCCGCCGAGGGTGCTCCGCTCCGGGTGGCACGGGTGCTCCTCGTCCACGCGGGTTGGCCCAGTGGGGCCGTAGACAACGGCGGTGCTGACGAACAGGAGGTGCTGCACCCTTGCTGTCAGGGCTGCTTCTAGCATGTTCAGCATGCCGAAGAGGTTCTCCTGAATCTCGCGCCGTTCGTCCCCAGGATGGAAACCCCAGGCCAGATGGTAGACCACCTCCGCGTCGCGTATCGCCTGGGCGACCACGTTTGGGTCGGCGACACTGCCCTGGATGCAGTCACCGTTGGCTGGGCGAAGGTCTAGCACACGGACTGCGTGATCCGTTTGTCGGAGCGCATCCACCAAGTGTGAGCCGACGTAACCGGCCCCGCCTGTCACCAGTATCTCCATCTCTCCTCACGGCCATATGACATCGAACCCCCCGGCAAGCTCAGGGCAAGTTCCGAGGATCCACCGAATTTCGCACGGCAGATTCGATGCATCCCCTTCAGAACCGCACGATGCCCTCGGCCACCGGCGCGACCTGCCCACCCACTCGCACGGCAGTGATCTCGTCGCCCACGCTGTCCACCTCGACGTACAGAGTGCTGGGTCGGCCCAGCTCTGAGCCCTGTTCGCTGAGGATGTGGGTGGTTGGCTCGGTGACCGGCACGGCCCGGTGGCGGACCAGGTAGGCCCCCAGCGCGCCGTTGGCACTTCCGGTGGCCGGATCCTCTGGCACTCCCAGCAGCGGGGCGAACATCCGCACGTGGACGGTGGCTTCGGGACGCTCGGTCTCGAAGGTGAAGACCATCGCGCACTCGGTGCCGACAGCGTGGCAGGCCCGGTTGAGGGCAGCGACGTTGAGCTGGCTGGCGTCCAAAGCTTGCACCTCGGCCAGAGAACGGACCGGCACCATCATCTGCGGCAGGCCCGTGGAGACGACCTGTACCGGCAGCTCCGTCTCGATGATGGCCTCAGGAGGCAGGCCCAATCCCGCCGCCAGATCGGTCACGTCCTCCAGCACAGCATGGAAGGCGGGGCGATCCTGAGTCATCACTACCCGCTCCACCTGGCCGCCGGCCACGTGCAGGTCAGCGGGCAGTACGCCCACACCCAGCTCGAGGCGCACTTGCGTCACCGGCTCACGCAGTTCCACGCGCCCCAGGTGGGCCAGCACCCAATGGGTGCCGACCACGGGATGGCCGGCGAAGGGCAGTTCCGCAGCCGGGGTGAAGATACGCACCTTGAAGTCGGCCCCCGGCGCCTGCGGCGGCAGCACGAAGGTAGTCTCCGACAGGTTCATCTCCCGAGCCAGGCGCTGCATCTCCCTTGTGGCCAGCCCCTCGGCCTCGGGGAACACAGCCAGCGGGTTGCCGCCGAAGGGCTTGTCGGTGAAAACGTCCACCTGAATGAAGCGATACTCTTTCACAGGTTCTCCTCCCACGGATTTGCTAAAGGGCTGGCTTAACCTGTTCCTCTGGACTCGCACCGGGCAGCAAAGTCCCCCCGCACCGGGTAGAAAATGTCCAGCATCACGAAGGGCTCATCGCTCAAAGCCGTGTCGCTGTGGGGCACGCCGGCGGGAACGCAGTAGAAATCCCCCGGTCCGACCTCCCGCTCCTCGTCGCCGATCCGCAGCCTTGCTTGTCCGCTGTAGACCATCCCGATCTGCTCGTGCGGGTGGGAGTGGGTGGGTACGCTGTGGCCGGGCAGGGTGGTGTTGAGCACCATCATCATCTGCTCGCCGTGCAGGCCGGTCAACACCGTCGTCTCCAACCCCTCTATCTGAGCGAACTTGGGTGCTTGCTCTGGATCAATGAAGTACGGTGATTGCTTCTTGACGTTGTCCATCTTGTTTACCCCCCGCACACATCTTTGGTTCAACGGCCTGCGTTTGTCACAATTAGGAATCCCGACACTGATTATGGAGGTGAGTGGTAGTGAACAACAGGGCGGTCGCCAGATAACCCAACCAGCGCCCCAACCAGGCCTCCAGGCGCCCCTGCAGAAAGCCCCGATAGAGCGTCTCCTCCCGCAAGCGGTCCATCCGGCCTGACGTCGCCGCAGCCACAAACCCATCGGCAGCAAGCAGAAGCAACAGCAGCAGGGCAAGGAGAGCTTGGCGCCCTGCTGCTGTTGCAGAGCTCACACTTCGACGCTCTCCCTCCGCTTCAAGGGGAGGCATCGGCGCCCTCTCCTTCGCACTTCGGCAGTAAACCTTTCCACGTTGGCCGGATGGCGGTAGAAGAGGATACGCCAGTTGTAGTGCACGGGGATCACCACCTCCGGCTCAATGGCCGCCACGGCACGCAATGCCTGATCCACGTCCATGGTCATCACCCCGCCGATGGGCACCATCAGCACGTCGGGTCGCAGGTCTCGCCAGGCTTCCTCTAGCAGCAAGGTGTCGCCCAAACTGAGCAGCGACTTACCCTCCAGAGTGAACAGGAATCCGATAGCTCCGAGCCCCACCCTTTCATCTCACTATCCCCCAAAGCCCACTGTCGTTGCCTTGGTGGCGAACTCCAGCAGCGTGGCTCCCACGAAGAAGGCCAGGATCAAAAGCGCCCGCCCCTCCCTCATACGGTAGAGCACCTTAGGTCCGTAGTAAAGCTGCAACACCAGGGACCAGGCCCCTACGAAGAGAGTCCAGTAGGGCAGCCAACCCAGGAGCACGCAGGGGCCCACGCCGTAGCAGGTCGCCTTCCAGGAGTTGAGGAATGGCCCTTGCCCGCCTAGTAGACGAAAGATCAGGTGGATGAACGCGGCCAGAAACAGGGCGATGACTACGGCCAGCCCCACGATGAGGAAGGCTTCGACGATGTAGGCCCATGCACCCAGACGCGGCAGCAACTGTTCGCTGGTGATCTGCCAACCCAGGATCTGGGCCTGGTAGGTGGACGTGCGGTCGGTGCTCTCCCAACCCAGGTAGTTCACGATGGGAGTAAAGAAGGCGATGATTGCCGACACCTGGAGCAGGAAGATGAATGGTTCTCGATAGCCTTCTTCCCTGACCCCTTCGAAGAACTGGTCTGGCTCTTTCAGCATCCAGAATAGCTTCCTGAACATCTTCTCACCTCCACGACATTGATTATGCTTACAACTCCTGCCGTTCAAACACCGCCAGCGCGGCGCCCAGGCAGACAATTATCCCCCCCAGGCTGACAGCCACTGCGCCCCAGGCCGGCTCGCTGCTTCCGACCATCAGAGCCCGCGCCCATTCTAAAGCTAGAACCCACAGGCATCGGGGATCTGGCACTCACTGCATTCGATGATCTCAAGCTGCTCCGGTGCCTTGATGGGCATTTTGCGTCGCCCTTGCCCCTCCGCTTTCTCTATCTTGCCGTGAAGCCGCACGCACTTGTTCTCAAATAACGCGCTGAGGCCGCCTTCGGGGAGGGGATCGTACAGCTCCTTGGCATAGAGCCACCCATAGAAGAGCCCACAGCAGTGGTCAATGTCCGGCACGGAAGGGTCTAGGACCAGGAAAAACAGCGTGCGGGCGGGGTTGGCGCTGCGGACAAAGTTGACCTTGCCTTCTACACAAACCTCCTCACCCAGGAAGGCAGGGGTCTCGTACCAGGCGATGCACTCCCCTTCGGCCAGGGGACGGGGAGTGGGGACGAGGGCGGTTGTTGGGCTGGGCGCTTCGGCCGGCCGGGGAGTAGCCGTTGGGACGGCCGTGGGTTCCTCAATGGTCGGCTCAGCCGTTGGCGTAGCCGGCACAACCGTGTAAGTGGCTGTGGGAACCACGCTTGTTGCTGGCTCAGTGGATTCCTGGCGCTCCTTTCCTGCGCAGGCAACCATGGTCAACAGAAGCAGACAGGATACCAAAACCCGAACAATCCGTATCTTTCTCATGCTCACCTCCAGTATGGGTCACTACTAGTAC
>CAZXAF010000147.1:0-4476 GCA_964638905.1 uncultured Dehalococcoidia bacterium | reverse complement strand
GCGGGGCCAAGATCAGCACCAAGATGGGCGTGCTGGAGAACCTGCTGGAGAAGGTGGACCGCCTGATCATCGGTGGGGGGATGGCCTCCACTTTCCTCAAGGGCGAGGGCTTGGAGGTGGGCCAGTCGCTGGTGGAGGAGGGGTACGTGGAGACCGCCCGCCAGATCATGCAGCGAGCGTCTCAGCGGGGGCTCGCGCTTCTCCTGCCCTCGGACGTCGTCGTCGGCGACCGCTTTGCGGCCGATGCCGGGCACCGGCAGGTGTCGGTGAAGGAGATACCGGTCGATTGGCAGATCATGGACATCGGCGAGAAGACGACGGAGGCGTTCGTGGACGCCCTGCGCGATTGCAGGACGGTGTTGTGGAACGGCCCGATGGGGGTCATCGAGTTCGAGCCCTTCTCTCGGGGCTCCCATCGCCTGGCGGAGGCCATCGCCGGCCTGAAGGCCACGACGATCGTCGGCGGTGGCGAGACGGTGGCGGTGGTGGAGCGACTGGGCCTGGAGGGCAAGTTCAGCCATGTCTCCACCGGCGGCGGTGCGGCCCTGGAGTTCCTGGAGGGCCGCGAGCTGCCGGGCGTGGCGGCGCTGCAAGACAAGGACTGAGGTCATAAGCTGTGGACTTTGAACTTATCCGCGAAATCGCGATTCCTGCCGAGACGAAGATCGTCATGCTGGTGATGGACGGCCTCGGTGGCCTGCCCGACCCCCAGACCGGCCGCACGGAGATGGAGACGGCCCGCATCCCCAATCTGGACCGCCTGGCTCAGGAGGGCATCTGCGGCATGGTCTATCACGTCGGCGTGGGGATCACCCCGGGCAGCGGGCCCGGCCACCTGGCCCTCTTCAGCTACGATCCCCTGCAATATCGTATCGGCCGCGGTGCCCTGGAGGCGGTGGGCATCGACTTCGACCTGGGGCCTCGGGACGTGGCCGCTCGCGGCAACTTCTGCACCGTGGACGATGGCGGCCTGGTTGTCGACCGCCGCGCCGGCCGCATCGATACCGACACCTGCGCCCGCCTCTGCGCCGAGCTGCGCACCATCAAGCTGCCGGGCGCCGAGCTGTTCGTGGAGCCCGTGCGAGAGCATCGGTTCCTGCTGGCGCTCAGGGGCGACGGCCTCTCCGACGCCCTGAGCGAGACCGATCCCCAGCAGGTGGGCGTGCCGCCGCTGCAGGTGGAGGCACTCGCGCCGGAGGCGAAGGCCACGGCCGGGCTGGTGAGCGCGTTCGTCGCCGCGGCCCGCGAACGGCTGCGCGACCATCATCCGGCCAACATGGTGCTCCTGCGCGGGTTCGCTCGCTGGCCGGACCTGCCCTCCTTCCCCGAGGTGTACGGTCTGCGGGCGGCGGCCATCGCCTACTACCCCATGTACCGCGGCCTGGCCAAGCTGGTGGGGATGACTGCTCTACCTGCCGGCCCTTCCCTGAGCGATTCGTTGGCCGCGCTGCGGGAGCACTGGGAGCAGTTCGATTTCTTCTTCGTTCACTACAAGGCTACGGACTCGGCGGGGGAGGACGGCGACTTCCAGCGCAAGGTGGCGAAGGTAGAGGAGGTGGACGCTATCATCCCTGAGCTGCTCTCCCTCAAGCCGGACGTGTTGATGGTCACTGGTGATCATTCCACGCCTTCCGCCTATCGCGCCCATTCCTGGCACCCGGTGCCCTTCGTGCTGCGCTCGCGCTGGTGCCAGGCCGATAGGGCGGAGGCGTTCAACGAGCGGGATTGTCAGAAGGGGTCGCTGGGCCTGTTCGCGGCTACGGAGATTATGCCGCTGGCCATGGCCCACGCCGACCGGTTCACCAAATATGGAGCGTGATCTATGAGTGGACGCACGCCGATCATCGCTGGCAACTGGAAGATGTACACCACTGCTCGCACCGCCGCCGAGCTCTGCCGCTCGCTGAGGGGGCGCGTCGATGGCCTGGCGGGGGTGGAGAAGGTGGTCTGCCCGCCGTTCCCCTTCCTGGCGCTTGCCTATCAGGAGCTGGCGGGCTCTTCCATCAAGGTGGGTGCTCAGAACGTCTACTGGGAAGAGGAGGGCGCCTACACGGGCGAGGTGAGCTCTCCCATGCTGACCGACCTCTGCGAATTCGTGATCATCGGCCACTCCGAGCGGCGGAAGTACTTCGGCGAGACCGACGAGACGGTGAACCGTCGGCTGAAGGCGGCCCTGGCCCATGGTCTTAGGACCATCGTGTGCGTAGGCGAGACGCTGGAGGAGCGCGAGGCCGGCCGCACGGAGGAGGTGCTGCTGCGACAGGTGCGAGGAGGCCTGGCGGGCGTCGATATCTCAGCGGGCTTCGTGGTTGCCTACGAGCCGGTGTGGGCCATCGGCACGGGCATCCCTGCCACCGGGCCGATAGCCAACGAGACCATCGGCCTCATCCGCCGGGAGCTGGCCTCCCTCTACGGCCGCGAGCTGGCGGAGGCCGCTCGCATTCAGTACGGCGGCAGCGTCACCCCCGACAACATCGCGGAGTTCATGAGCCAGCCCGAGATCGACGGTGCGCTTGTGGGCGGGGCCAGCCTCAAGGCCGACGCCTTCGCCGCCATCGTCGAGCAGGGGGTGCGAGCCAAGGGGACGCCGACGGCGTGACCCAAAAGCTCATCGCCATCGTTGGCCCCACGGTCGGCGGGAAGACGGCCCTGGGCGTCGCTCTGGCCCGTGCCCTGGCTGGCGAGATCGTGGGCGCCGACTCGCGCCAGGTCTATCGCCACATGGACATCGGCACGGCCAAGCCCACGCCGGAGGAGCGCTCGCTGGCGGCCCATCATCTTATCGATGTGGTCGATCCCGACCAGGAGTTCGGCCTCGCCCAGTACCTGGAGCTGGCCGCCGCTGCCCTGGAGGACGTGTGGTCGAAGGGCAAGCAGCCGCTACTGGTAGGGGGCAGCGGCCAGTACGTGTGGGCCCTTCTGGAAGGGTGGAGGGTGCCGCGGCTGCCGCCTCAGCGGGAGTTGCGACGAGAGCTGGAGGAGCGGGCGGCTCGCGAGGGGGCGGAAGCGCTGCACCGACAACTGGCTCGCGTCGATCCGAAGGCGGCGGCGCGAATCGATCCCCGCAACGTGCGGCGGGTCATCCGGGCGTTGGAGGTGCACAAGGCGACCGGCCATCCTATATCCTACTGGCAGGAGAAGGGGCCGCCGCCCTGGCAGACGCTCATCCTGGGCCTGACCTGCCCGCGGCAGGAGCTCTATCGGCGGATCGACACACGGGTCGACGCTATGATGGAAGCGGGGCTGGTGGATGAGGTCGGGGGTCTCCTGGCCATGGGCTACAGGCCCTCGCTTTCCTCTCTGTCCGGCATCGGCTATCAGCAGGTGTGTCAGCACCTGGCGGGCGAGATGGACCTGGCGACGGCGGTGGCCCGCATCAAGACGGCCACCCACCGGCTGGCTCGCCAGCAGTACACGTGGTTTCGCCTGGACGACCAACGCATCCGCTGGCTGGAGGGCGACGGCGCCGCGGATGAGGCGAAGGCGCTGGCCGAGCGCTTTCTGGAGAGGAGCGCTCGTACAGCGACTAGGTAGGTATGGTCATGCGATTCGTTAAGATGCACGGTACGGGCAACGACTTCGTCCTGCTGCGAGCCCAGGGGGACGAGCAGGACTGGTCGCGCCTGGCGCAGGCCATGTGCGACCGCCACTACGGCATCGGCGCCGACGGCCTGATCCTGGTGCTGCCGTCGTCTCAGGCCGACGTGGGGATGCGCATGTTCAACCCCGACGGCTCGGAGGCGGAGATGTGCGGCAACGGCCTCCGCTGCGTCGTCAAGTACGCCGTGGAGGAAGGCCTGGCGCGGCCTCGCGACGACCGGATCAGCGTGCAGACGGCGGTGGGCGTTCTCTCGGCCCAGGTCTTCGGCGAGAAGGGGGTCGTGGAGCGAGTGCGGGTGAGCATGGGCGTTCCTCGCTTCGCTCCCCAGGAGATCCCCGTGCTGGCGGAAGGCGAGCCGCCGCTGAAGGACCTGCCTCTGGACATCGAGGGGCGACGCCTGGCGGTGACCTGCGTCTCGATGGGCAATCCGCACGCCGTCCACTTCGTCGAGCGGCCCGTCGCCGAGTTCCCTCTGGAGAGCATCGGGCCGAAGGTGGAGCACCATCCGCTGTTTCCGCAGCGGGTGAACTTCGAGGTCGTACGGGTTCTTGGTCGTGACCGCATGGAGGCGCGGGTGTGGGAGCGAGGAGCGGGCGTCACGCTGGCCTGCGGCAGCGGCGCCTGCGCGGCGGTGGTGGCCGCGCAGCTTCACGGCCTGGTAGGGGAAAGAGTCGACATAACATTACCAGGCGGGACGCTGGGCATCGAGTGGGATGGAGCAGGGGAGTGCTACCTAGAGGGCCCGGCGGAGCTGGTTTTTGTGGGGGAGTGGAAGAAGTAGTGGTAGCGGGATGGAGACGGATTGTCTAGGCATGGGACATGGCCATAGTGTAGGATAGGGCCACTATGGAGCAGAAGATCCGCTTCTGCACCAG
>CAZXAF010000146.1:0-4479 GCA_964638905.1 uncultured Dehalococcoidia bacterium | reverse complement strand
CTCTAGAAGAAGGAAGGCCGTGGTGATTTGCCACGGCCTTCAGCTTCTCCGCGACGTTGGGCCGCTACTAGCGAATCGCCTCACATATCTCGTAGTCGTCCCCCGCGTCACAAGTCTTACCTATGACGGCGTTGGAGAACATCAGGACGTCCAGGATGTTGATCACCCCAGCGGAGGCAGGCGTGGTGTTGAGGTCGTAGTCGGCCGGGTTGCAGACGTTCTTGGGGTCGCTGCCCCGGGCCCACTCGGCGGTGTCCAGCACCTTGTCCTGGTCGTCGTCCGTATCGCAGGCGTCGCCCTGGCCGTCGCCGTCAAGGTCCTTCTGCTCGGGGTTGGCGTCGTTCGGACAGTTGTCGTTGTTCTTGGCGGGGTTGGTCTCCCCCGGGCAGTCGGTGAACACGCCGTCCTCGTCGGGGTCGGCGCAGACCATGCCCTGGACGGTGGCGCTGGCCGGGTCGTCTGGCAGAAACGGCCCGTAGGGGGTGTTGCTCTGCTTTGTAACGTTCAACTCATAGTCGCAGGCGTCCTCGTTCGGCGGCAGGCCGATGTTGAACTTCAAGTGGTCCAGGACGAACTGCGTCTGCGTGCTCCAGCCTCCGGCCTCGTCTACAGGGGCAAAACCTATGGTTTTGAGACCGGCGGAAGGAGCGTTGGGCGGAATGCCGACGAAGCACGCCGTGCCGGACGAGCCCGTCGTAATGCCCTCCAACGCGAAGTCTTCAGAAAACGCCTGCGTCTCGAAGTCGCTCCAGTCCAGGTCGTCGATGGGCAGGTCGGCGATGTAGCCCGGGTTGAGCGGCGCGGGCATGGGCGCCGGGCCGCTGGTGTCGCAGGAGCCGGGGTTGTAGGGCGACCCGATCTCGGGGGGTATGGGGCCCGGCGGGGTGTTTGTCTGGAACCAGCCGTTGGAGTCGGAGCCGTCCGCCGACTCGAGGTGGCCGATGCGCACGCAGACGATGTGCTTCTCCACCGGGCCCGGCAGAGGGGTGACCGCGCCCGACGGCAGTACGGGGCTGATGGGGGCGGCCACGTTGCAGCCGGGGTCGTTCTCGTTGGCCAGGCCCTCCCCGTCATCCTCGACCGGGATGCCGCCGCCGTTCTGGTGCGGGCTGCTGGGGTGGCTCTCGGTCGTGTCGTAGTACTCGTAGTTGGTGCAGGTGCCCGGCGCGTACCCCGGCGGGTCCTCGGCGGCACTGATCGGGTAGTCGATGCCGTAGTACTCCGGCCGCATGCCGGCCCAGAGATAGGCCTCGGGCTCTTCTGTCAGCAGGTCCTCGGTGGAGTCGCACCAGCCGTCGCTGTCGGTGTCGTCCTCGCCGATGCAGAAGGCCCATCTCTCCATGTCGTTGACGAACTTGCCGTCGGCGGTGGTGGGCCCCAGGCCGATGCCGCTGGCGCCGAGCAGGTCGCACTCATTGCCGATCGTGTCCCCGTCATCGTCCGGGTGGCCGATGACCGGGCAGCCGTCGTTCACCCTGGTATCGCCGTCGTTGTCCACGTTGTCAGCGCAGACCCAGAGCTCGTGCGACTGGCAATCGCCGTCCTGGGGGGACCAGTCGCACTCGGCCCAGGTGGAGACTTTGGGGCAGCCGTCGTTGATGTAGCCGTCGCTGTCATCGTCGCAGGCCGGTGGCCCGCCGGAGCAGCTAGCCGGCGACTCATTGCACACGGACTCGCGGGCATCGACAAACGGGCAAGTGTCCCACTGGTTGTCCATGCCGTCGCCGTCCTCGTCGGGCTCGGCCGCGCCGCCAGGGGTCGGGTCACAGGCATCATCAACGCGGTCGTTGTCGTCGTCGTTTCCGTCGTCGAAGTCGAAGGGGCACTCGTCCTCGTTGTTGGCGATGCCGTCCTGGTCGGCGTCGCGGTAGCTCTCGTTGTAGATGCTGATCAGGTGGGTACCGGTGCCGTAGACGCCGCTGCCGGCGGCGGGGTTGGTGTGGCGGGGCATCCCGCACATCTCGTCCACGACGGTGTCGCCGTCGTTGTCCTTGTTGTCGCCGCACCTCTCGGCCGGATCGGTCAGCAGGACCTCCTCGGCATAATTGGGGGCCGACGGCCCGGTCCAGCTAGCGTTCCTATGCAGGAAGCCCTCGCCGCCGGTGACCCCGTACGCCTCCAGGTAGGTCTCCATACGCGTGCAGAACTCGCTAACCGTGCCCTGGGTCAGCGGCGCCAGCGGGTTCTCGAGGACGAAGAAGGCGGGATAGCCCAGGCTATCGCCCATGTCCGCCTCGGGCAGGGTGGCGCCCGTCCCGGCTAGCTGACCCGGGTTCATTACCAGGAAGTTAAGTTGAACGGCCGGGTGGCCCGGCTCGACGGTGATGAAGCCGTACAGGCGAAGGCGCGGCCTGAGGCCGCCGAGCAGGTCATTCAGGTATTCGGGGTACTTCGTGCAGCCATAGGGTAGCTCGCCAGGCCCGTCGGCAGTGCCCGCTGTCAGGTTTTCGCCCCCTCCCTCCCACGGTATCAGGTTTCCGGGGGAGTTGTCGGTGCTGCAGTCGAATAGGTCGAAGTCCAGCGTCCTCGCCGTGTTGCACTCGCCGCCCAGTATGGCGAGGGTCACCTCGGCATGGAGCCGGGCCACGTAGGCCCCGTTGGGTATCTGCGAGTCCTTGACCAGCCCCCAGCCGGCGGGCACAGAGAAGACGTACTGCTGCTGGAACTGGGAGTGCTTGGGCGGCCCAAAGTCGGGTACGTAGACCAGCGTTTGCATGTCGGCGTGGAGGCCGGCGCCATTGGCGCCGTACGTCGCGTCCTCAACGCAGGAGTCATCGTAGTGGCTGCAACCGTCGTTGGGGTAGCCGTCGCCGTCGTCATCAGTGTCGCTGACGCAGTCGCCCCACTCAGGGTTGCTGCCCACCTGAGGGCAGCCGTCGTTGGCCACTGTGTCGCCGTCGTCGTCCGACCTGTTCCACGAACCGCAGGCCGCCGCCTTGCCACAGGTGCCAGGGTCGGCGTCGGGGAGATTGCAGGGGTTGCTCGGGTCGTTCTCGGCGTAGCTTCGAATAATGGGGCAACCGTCGTTAACCCAGACCTGGCCGGCCTGGTTGTCATCAGTCGGGTCGTCATCGACGTTGTTGAGGCACCAGTCGGGCGCTTCCGGGGTACCGACAGCCGGGCAGCCGTCATTGATCTTGCCGTCACCGTCCTGGTCGACGGAGTCGAGACAGCGGGCGGTGACCTCTGCGGCGCTACAGGCGCCGTCAGCGGGGTTGTAGTCGCACTCCAGGGGGTCGTAGATGCCGTCCGGGCCCGCGCAGATGACATCGGCCCCGAGACCCACGTCGTAGGTTACCGCCCCCACGCGGCTACCGGAGGGGAACAAGAGGAGAACCCCCAGCAGGAGAAAGGAAACTACGCTGAATACAAAAAATCTGCCGACCATGGAACTCCTCCTTTTGGCATGAGGAGGCAAAACTACCTCCCACTCCCCGAAACGAGCTCCCGGCCGGCAGGAAGCGTGCGGCGCTATGCAGTGCTCTAGAACTTGACTATGTCTGTATACCTTATATTCGACAGATTTGTCAAGGGTCTGACTATGAAAGACCGCTGCGGGCAGGAGCTATATCTAGCCGCCAGCGGGCGCTCCCCCCGCTGACAGAACTTGGCTTGCCTATGGCCTAAGAACGAGGAGAGTCCACAGATCAGAAAGGCCGTGGCCATTCGCCGGCCACGGCCTCTGACTTCTGTTGACGGCTCGGCTACTGCCACATCAGCCAGCGCTCGACCGAGCCGCCGTCAATGTCCTCAGCCGCTGCTGGTAGTGGTGGGCACCGCCGAGCTGGCTTCGCTCGACGCGAGGGCGGCGTCGATCACCTGCTGGAAGACTTCGAAGGGCTGAGCGCCAGACACCTGTTGGCCATTGATGAAGAAGGCGGGCGTGCCCCCCACCCCGTAGGAGGCGCCATCCTGGGCGTCCTTCTGCACCTCCGAGGTATACTTGCCGGAGTCCAGGCACTCGTTGAAGGCGGCGGTGTCCAGCCCCACGTCGGAAGCGTACCCCTTCAGGGCGGTCACCAGGGCATCCGTCCCAACCTGCGCTTGCTGAGACGAGGCCGACATAGTCTCCCACAGCTTGTCGTGGTACTCCCAGAACTTCCCCTGATCGTTGGCGCAGTCGGCCGCCTCAGCCGCCTTCACAGCGACATCGCCGTGGACAGGAAAGTCGCGAATCACGAACCTCATTTTGCCCTCATAGGTCTGCTCTATCTGTGGCAAGGTTTGCACCGCAAACCTCTGGCAGTAGGGTCAGAGAAAGTCGCTGAACTCGACGATGGTCACCGGGGCGTCTTCGGGGCCGATCGATGGGTCGTCATCGACGCTGACATTCTCCACCACTATCGGCGTAGGCGTAGGCGCAGGCGTAGGCGTCGGCTGGGCCGCCGGGCTAGGCTGGGCGGCCGTCGACGCGCCGCCGCCCCCGTTCTCATCCACGAAGGGGTGGAAAAAGAGCGCGACCACCGCCAAACCCACGGC
>CAZXAF010000145.1:0-4483 GCA_964638905.1 uncultured Dehalococcoidia bacterium | reverse complement strand
AGATGGAGCATCACAGCAACATGGTTCCCTGGCAGCGCCTGGCCCAGGAGGTGGGAGCCACCGTCAAGTACATAGGGGTGACCGATGAGGGTACCCTGGACCTCAACGGCCTAGACGAAATCATTACTGAGAAGACGAAGCTGGTGGGCGTGACTCAGGTTTCCAACGCCTTCGGAACCATCAATCCCTTGGACAGGATCATCGATGCGGCCCATCAGCGGGGCGCCCTGGCGCTGGTGGACGGCGCTCAGAGCGTGCCTCACATGCCGGTGGACGTTCAGGCCCTGGGCTGCGACTTCCTGGCCTTCTCCGCTCACAAGATGCTCGGCCCCACGGGAGTGGGTGTCCTTTACGCCCGCCACGAGCTGCTGGAGGCGATGGAGCCCTACCAGGGTGGCGGGGAGATGATCCGCCGCGTGCGGCTGGAGGGCGCTACCTGGAACGATGTGCCCTGGAAGTTCGAGGCGGGCACCCCTAACATCGCGGGCGTCGTCGCCTTCGGCACTGCCCTGGACTACCTCTCCGACCTGGGCATGGACGACGTCCGTGCTCACGAGCGGGAGCTCACTGCCTACGCCCTTGACCGCCTTCGCCAACTGGAGGGCATCGTCATTTACGGCCCTCAGGAAGCTTCACAGCGAGGGGGCGTGGTGTCTTTCAACTACCCAGATATCCATCCTCACGATGTGGGGACCATCCTCGACGGGGAGGGCATAGCTATCAGGGCCGGCAACCACTGCGCTCAGCCGTTGATGCACCGCTTCGATATAGCCGGCACCGCCCGCGCCAGCTTCTACATCTACAATACCCTGGAGGAAGTGGACGCCCTCATCGAGGGTATTAAGAAAGCGAGGGCCTTCTTTGGCCATGCTCCTGGATAGAGACCTCGATCTGGATGACCTGTATCGGGAGATCATCCTCGATCACTACCGCAACCCCCGCAATCGCGGCTCCCTCGAACAGCCCACCGCCAGCAGCGAGGGCGACAACCCCCTCTGCGGCGATGAGGTGAAGGTCGATCTGGACATTCGCGATGGCCGCATCCTGGACGCGCGTTTTGAGGCCAAGGGCTGTTCCATAAGCCAGGCCTCGGCCTCCATGATGACGGAGGCCGTGAAGGGCCTCAGCCTGGAGGAGGTGGAGTCTCTGTTCCAGATGTTCAAGGACATGATGTACGGCGCCGACGGCGTGGACCTGGAGGCTCTGGGCGACTTGGAGGCCCTTCAGGGGGTGCGCAAGTTCCCCGTCCGGGTCAAGTGCGCCACCCTGGCCTGGAACACCCTAGAGCAGGCCCTGGAGGAGTTGGGCCGACAGACTAGAAGCGGGATGAAGGAATGATAAGGCCAACCACGGTACTGCAGGCACGAGGATAGGGACATGAAGCTTTCCACTAAGGGACGGTACGGCACTAGAGCGATGCTCGATGTGGCCCTTCATTGCGCGGAAGGGCCAGTGCACCTCAAAGACATCGCCCGCAGACAAGAGGTATCGAAGAAGTATCTTGAACATCTGGTCGCCAGACTGGAGACGGCGGGGTTACTGAGAAGCATTCGCGGCGCGGGCGGCGGCATGAGCCTGGCGAGACCGCCATCTGAGATAAGGCTCAGCGAAATCCTAGAGACCCTTGAAGGCCCAACCGCTGTTGTGGAGTGTGTCGACAATCCCGAACGGTGTCCGCGCTCCAACAGGTGCGCTACGAGGGACGTGTGGACGGAGATGGAGCAATTATTGGGGGGCTTCCTGGAATCGAAGACCCTGGAGGACCTCTGCCGCCAGCAGCGGGAAAAAGAACAGCCGGCGACTGCCATGTACTACATCTAGGAGAACCAGAGCGGACAGGCCATGGGAGGAGAGGGCAGGCAGACATGAGCGTCAGAGTCCACGTTCCCCTTCCGTTGAGGCGCCTCGCTGGCGGCTTGACCGAGGTGGAGGCAACGGGAAGCAGCATACGCGAGATCATAGAGAACCTGGAGGCAAGCTATCCCGGGATGAAGGAACGGCTGTTCCGCGGCGACGAGGAGCCCAGCCGCTTCGTTGGCATCTTCGTGGACGGACGGGACATTCGCCTGCTGGAGGGGCTGGAAACCGCTGTGAGGGAAGACGCTGTGGTCACCATCCTGCCCCTCGCCGCCGGTGGCTGACGGAGGAACAAGGTGCAGCCCTACACTGACAGATACTCAAGACAGATTATCTTCCCCGGCATCGGCAGGGCGGGACAGGCGAGGCTAGCGAACAGCATGGTTGTGGTGATTGGCTGTGGGGCGCTGGGAACCGTCGCTGCTGCCTGTCTCGCCCGTGCCGGTATCGGCAGACTCAGGATCGTAGACCGGGACTTCATCGAATACCACAACCTTCAGAGGCAAATACTGTTCGATGAGGATGACGTGAGGAACCAGATCCCCAAAGCAATCGCGGCCGAACGGCACCTGCGAAAGGCGAACTCCTCGATAGAGATCGAGGGGATCGTGGCTGACGTCAACTACAGGAACATCGAGAGGCTTGCCAAAGGAGCAGATGTGATCCTGGACGGGGTTGATAATCTCGAAACACGCTACCTGATAAACGATGTCTCCCTGAAGCATGGGGTCCCCTGGGTCTATGGGGCGGCCGTGTCTTCAGACGGGATGACCATGAACATCATCCCCGGAAAGACGCCCTGCATACGTTGCCTGTTTCCCACTATGCCCGCTGCCGGGCAGATCGCCACCTGCGATACCGCGGGAGTGGTCAGTTCAGCGCCCTTCATCATTGGCGCCCTCCAGAGCGTCGAGGCCATAAAGATACTGGTCGGAGCGGAGGACGTTAGCAGGGACTTGATCACCGTCGATGTCTGGACCGGCGCCTTCGAGCGCCTTGAGATCGGCGATTCACCTTCTCCCGACTGCCCTGCTTGCCAGGGGAAGTACGAATTCCTCGACGCCCGTTTTGGAGCGCGTACCACCTACATCTGCGGCCAGAACGCCGTGCAGGTGGTGCTTCCAAGTGACAGGGAGCTTTCCTTTGAGGAGCTTGCGAGGCGCTTTCGAGAGATCGGTCAGGCGAGCTACAACGAGTTCATGCTGCGCTTTGCAGTCGACGGCTATGAGATGGTCCTATTCCCGGATGGTCGAATGATCGTTAAGGGCACCGACGATGAGTCCCTAGCGAAGGGACTGTATGCCAAGTACGTGGGCATGTGAGCGGAGGACGGGGATGATCTACCTGGACAACGCAGCAACATCGTGGCCCAAGCCGGAGGCCGTCTATCAGACGATGGACACTTTCCTGCGGGAGAAAGGGGCTAACCCCGGCCGCTCGGGCCATGACATGGCGATCGCTGCCGAGAAGGTGGTGGAGGAGACGAGAGTGCTCCTGGCTCGCCTCCTTAACGCCGCCGACGAGAAGGACATCGTTTTCACCCTGAATTGCACGGATTCGCTGAACCTGGCCCTGAAGGGCTTCCTCAGGCCGGGAGATCAGGTGATAACCAGCTCAATAGGCCATAACTCTCTGACCCGGCCCCTGCGAAAGCTGGAGCACCAGCAGGTCGGAGTCACCAGGCTGCTCCCTTGCTCCGAGGAGGGTTTCGTCTCCCCGCGGCAGATCGAGGAGGCCATAGGCCCCAACACGCGGCTGATCGCCGTAACCCATGCCTCCAACGTGAGCGGAGTGACACAGCCCATCGCCGAGTTTGGTGAGGTGGCAAGGAGGCACGGCCTCGTCCTTCTGGTTGACGCAGCTCAGACGGTGGGCACGCTACCAATCGATGTTCAGGCTATGAACGTCGACCTGCTGGCTTTCCCGGGCCACAAGGGACTACTGGGCCCGCCGGGGACTGGGGGGCTGTACATGAGCAAACGGGTGCAGCTGGAGCCGCTGAAGGAAGGCGGGACCGGAACCCTATCGGAGTCGGAGGAGCAGCCTTCTGGTCGGCCGCACATGTATGAAAGCGGTACGCCGAACACGGTGGGCATTGCCGGACTGGGCGCGGGGATCCGATACCTGATGTCAAGAACGCTGGCCGATATCGAGATACACAAGAAGGCATTGCTCGATCGCCTCCTGGACGGACTGGCGGCCATGCCCGGCATCAGCGTCTACGGCCCCCGGGACAGAACGAGACGTCTTTCGGTTATCGCCTTCAACATCGAAGGCTGGAGCCCGGATGAGGTTGGAGCCGTCCTTGACCAGGCCTTCGACATCAAGGTCAGGACCGGGCTTCATTGTGCCCCTGCCGCCCACAAGGTCCTCGGCACCTATCCTCACGGAAGCGTGCGCGTGAGCGTGGGCTGTTTCAATACCATAGCGGAGATCGATTCCCTTCTCGATGCCCTGAAGAAGATCGCTGGGACGGAGCCGCCAAGGCTGGCGGCAAATGAAGCTTGGAGCAGCCCGATATCAGCCCATTAGGCGACAAGGGAGAACTTGGGTCGTGGCAAAGATCGCCGGTAACATTACGGAGCTCATAGGCAATACCCCCCTCGTCCGGCTGAACAGGATGGCC